>JALVAL010000236.1 GCA_027011205.1 Gammaproteobacteria bacterium | reverse complement strand
GAACAGGTAAAGGATACTCCGTCTTAGAGATGGTAAAAGCATTTGAAAAGGCTTCAGCTAAAAAAGTACCTTATAAAATAGCTCCAAGAAGAGCAGGAGACATTGCTACCTGTTTTGCAGACCCCTATTATGCAAAAGAACTACTTGATTGGGAAGCTAAAAGGGGTATTGATGATATGTGTGAAGACTCCTGGAGATGGCAGAGTCATAATCCAGATGGGTATAGACTATAGTCTCCCATCTGCTTTCTCTAAAATAGATTTAATATCAAAAATAACTTGATTTTTATTGTCAAGCTTCATGTTTTTATAGTCATCATGAGCAACAGCAAGTACGACAGCATCATAATCCTCTATATTTGGTTCTGATTTTAGCTCTAATTTGTACTCTCTTTGAACCTCCTCTTTGTCTGCCCAGTAGTCACTTACTTCAACATCACAACCAAACTCTTGTAGTTCACGAATAACATCAATAACACGAGAGTTTCTAATGTCAGGGCAATTCTCTTTAAAGGTGATACCAAGTACTAAAACTTTTGAACCCTCTATCTTTTTACCTTTTTTAATCATTAGTTTAATTACTTGACTTGCTACATAGATACCCATATTGTCATTGAGTCGTCTACCTGCTAAGATAATCTCAGGGTTGTATCCTACCTCTTGAGCTTTATGGGTTAAGTAGTATGGGTCAACACCAATACAGTGTCCACCTACTAAACCAGGTCTAAATGGTAAAAAGTTCCATTTTGTTCCTGCTGCTTCAAGTACGGCATTGGTATCTATGCCTAATTTATTGAATATCATAGAGAGTTCATTGACAAAAGCTATGTTAATATCTCTTTGTGAGTTCTCAATAACTTTAGCAGCCTCTGCTACTTTAATGGTTGGAGCTAAATGTGTTCCTGCTGTAATAATTGAAGCATATAGTTCATCTACTTTTTTACCTATCTCTGGTGTTGACCCTGCTGTCACTTTTAAGATTTTAGTAACGGTATGCTCTTTGTCTCCTGGGTTAATACGCTCAGGGCTATAGCCACAGAAGAAGTCTTCATTGAATTTTAAGCCTGAAAACTTCTCTAAAACAGGTACACACTCCTCTTCAGTTGCTCCTGGATAAACTGTACTCTCATAGATAACAATATCATCTTTTTTAAGAACTTTACCAATTGATTCACTCGCTTTAATAAGAGGTGTTAAATCAGGCTTTTTATGTTTGTCTATTGGTGTTGGTACTGTTACAATATAGATATTACAATCAGCTATCTCTTCTAATTGATTTGTAAATTGCATCTTATTTGCAATGGCTTCATTTACCTGCTCTGTTGAGAGTTCTAATGTTCTGTCAACTCCTGAACGTAACTCATCTATTCTCCACTGTGCAATGTCAAAACCTACCACCTCATACTTTGATGAAAATGCATGTGCTAAAGGTAAACCTACGTATCCTAATCCTATTACTGCTATTTTATTGCTCATTATTTTTTCTCCCTTGAATATCTTTAATGTACCACGCTATTGACTCTTCTAATCCACTCTCTAAAGTGTGAGTTGGCTCATACCCTAAAAGTTTCTTCATCTTGTCAATATTGGCGTTAGAGTGTCGAATGTCTCCTGCCCTAAACTCCCTATAGATAGGCTCTTTAATGGTTAAGTTAGGTAACTCTTTTTTTATACCATTTACAATGGCACTATAGAGGTTATTGAGTGTCTCTCTTCCACCAATGGCTGTATTAAAGGCTTGACCAAATGCCTTTTCATTAGTAGTAGTTCCTGCTAAAATATTTGCTTGAACGACATTGTCAATATAGGTAAAGTCGCGACTTGTCTCTCCATCACCGTTAATAAACACATCTTCACCGTTGAGTATCTGTGAAATCCACTTTGGCATAACAGCAGCATAGGCTCCATTTGGGTCTTGACGTTTTCCAAAAACATTAAAGTAACGCATTCCAATTGCTTCCATGCCATAACATTTTTGAAAGACACCCATATAGAGTTCATTCACATATTTAGTAACAGCGTAAGGAGAGAGGAGATTTCCTGTTCTCTCTTCAACTTTAGGAAGCTCTTGTGAATCACCATAGACAGAAGAGGAAGAGGCATAAACAAAGCGTTTAACACCATTATCTTTAGATGCGGTTAACATATTGAGAAAACCTGTAACATTATTGTGGTTAGTTAGGATTGGATTGTCTATAGAGCGTGGAACAGAACCAAGTGCTGCTTGATGTAGAACAATGTCGATATCTTTAGTTATATTTTGACACATTTCAAAATCGGTAATATCCCCCTCTTGAAAGTAAAAGTTTGACCATTGCTCTTCTGTAACAGACTCTTTAACTTGTTCCAAGTTATGTAGATGTCCTGTGGAAAAATTGTCTAAGCCAATGACTTTCTGATTAAGCTTTAGAAGTGCTTCTGCAAGGTTTGAACCAATAAACCCTGCTACTCCTGTAATGAGCCAACTCTTTTGATTTTGCTTTAATTGCTCTTTTACGTCACTATATTTCATCTTATTATAGATTACCTTGTTTTATGATTTTGCAAAATTATATCTAAAAAGTAATTAACTTAAAACATTAAACAACACTTTAAAACTTTTAGAGTGTTTTAGAGACATTATACTGCTATTTTGTTATAATTCTATCCAATAATTTTAGGAATAAGAGTGAATTAACTATGACACGAACACGTTTTGCACCATCACCAACTGGTTATCTACATATTGGAGGGCTAAGAACAGCTCTATTTTCATGGCTTTGGGCTAAGAAAAAT
>JALVAL010000235.1 GCA_027011205.1 Gammaproteobacteria bacterium | reverse complement strand
TTCCGCACAGCAGCAGATTGCACTTGCGGAACAGGAACTGGCTTATGCTCAGGAAGGCCTTTATGTCTATATTAATGGTCGTTTAAGATATGTTGAACCTTCAAGAATAGTCCCGGCCTCAGAAACAAATGACTCTAAACTCAGTCTGGATATTTCCAAGCGACTGTTTGATTTTGGTCAGACCCGCTCTTTTATCAATGCAAGCAAAGCAAATCTGGCTTCGGTTAACGTGTTATACAGCGATTTTCTGTCACAAAGAAAAGTCACTATTCTGCAGGCCTATTTTAATGTCCTGCTGGCTGATATTATTTACAGTCGCTCGATGGAAGCCATGTCGGTGGTCTATGTCAGGCTGGATAAATTGCGCTCTGAATTTGAGCTGGGAAAAATTTCTGATATTGAATTACTGAAAGCTGAAAATGATTACCGGTCGGTTCGCAGAGAACAGATTCAGGCACAAAGCGATCAAAGACTGACCCGGCATCGTCTGGCACAGTTAATTACTCCAGGACATCTGCCGGATCAACTGGAAGCACCTGATTTAAAACAACTGTCGGCTTTATCCATAAAAAGAGAATTACAGAATATTAAACAATTAACTGCACAGGCTCTTGAGCAGAACCCCCGCCTGCTGGCTATAGAACAAAAACAGAAATCAGCTCATCTAAAACTTGAAGGCTATCAGGCTGAAAAATATCCTGTTATTGATGCCAGACTTCAGGCCGCAGATTATGCCAGAGAGCTGGGTACCTCAGACAAATACCGGGCGGGCATTGAAGTCAGTATTCCTCTATATCAGGCCGGTCAGGAAAACGCTAAAATTAAACGAACCACGGGTGAACTGATACAATTGGAATCTGAACGTCTGTTAATGCAACAGGATATAGAACAGACAATTCTGGAGCTATGGCTGAAAATCAGTGATCTGAAACGACAGTTTAATGACTCCGACTTTACTATTACTTATCGTGATCTTTATCTGGATAGAAGTCGGGCTTTATATGAACTGGAAGTAACCAGCGATCTGGGGGATGCCATGGTCAAACTCAGTGATGCTCAATTGTACAAGACTCAGACGGTTTTTGAACTGGCTATTGCCTGGGCAAAACTGGATGCTCTGCTTGGCAATCCCATGAATTATTATAAATAATCCGGTGCAATTATGAATACTGTTTATGCTAATTATTGTAAACTGGCCGTATATCTCCTGTTAAGTTTCAGCTTTTTTATTTCCAGTGCCCCTGCAAAAGAGATGCCTGCAGCTAATTCCCGGCAGGAAGCTAATTTATACCCTGTTTCATCACCCATCTCGTCTGGTGTTATAAAAAAAATCTATGTTAAAGAAGGGCAGAGCATCAAACAGGGTGATTTATTGTTTGATTTTGATGATCGATTAATTAAGAGCAATCTTGAAGAGGCAAAGGCCAATGTGAACATGGTCAGGCTAAAGCTTATTGAAGCAAAAAAAGAAGTGGCTCGTTCAGAAGAACTTTATGAAAGGACTGTTTTATCAGACTATGAACTGCAGCAGTCAAAAATACAATACAGTGAAGCTCAGGCCAGCCTTGCTCAGGCTAAAAACAAACTGGTTCATGCACAATGGGATCAGGATTATAGTAAGGTTCATGCACCGTTTAATGCTATGGTAAAAACAATACTATGTTATTCCGGTTGTTATGTTAATAATAATTTTTCTGCACAAACTATTTTATTCTTAGAACAGACACAGAAATAAACCAACTTTTCAGGCATTAAACAGTACGACCTGATCCCTGCCTATTCTTTTTGCCTGGTAAAGCGCGTCATCGCTGTTTTTGTACAGGATGTCAGTGCTATTGTTATTATTATAATGCTCTATATATAAACCGATGGAAGCAGTGATATAAGATGTCTTTTTATCGGCCTTATCTGCAATATCTATTGCCTTAATCTCTTTAAGTATTTCCTGCATTTTTTGAAAGGCTTTTTCTGTGCTTTTAGTGGTAAATAAAATGCCGAATTCTTCACCACCAAGGCGGAAAATATAATCGTTGGGTCGCTGCATTTCCTGTTTAAATATATTGGAAACAAGCTTTAATATCCTGTCGCCAGTCTGATGACCATAACGATCGTTAAAACCTTTAAAGTGATCAAGGTCAACGATGGCAAAGGCTACAAGATGTTTTTCTCTCTTTGAGAGGTTTAAAAAATTAATAAAAACTTCATCAAAATAACGACGATTGTATAGTCCGGTTAGTCCGTCAATTCTGCTAAGTTCCTGTAAAGATAAATTTACCTGGCCCAGTTTATTAATGACTTTACTGATAGAATATTCATTAAAAAAAGCAATCGAAATCAGGATGATGGAAGAAACCACATAACGAACATAAGCCTGATTTGTAAAGCTTTCACCAATCCAGAAAAAAGCCATAATAAAAAATATACCAAAGATTAGACTGGACATAACAACGCCTTTTTTATGTCCCAGAGAAGTCATAAATAAAAAAATGGCAATATAACCCCAATACATCACTCCATCCTGTCCTTTGTTGATATAGACAAGAATTATCAAAGCGATAATCATTAAAGCCATAAGACTACTGGCCAGAAAGAAAATACTTTTCTTTCTGGCCAGTAACGCACTTATCATCAGAGCTATAAGTAAGCCTGAATCCAGGTGAAAAAGACGTTCATTATTATCATAAAAATTATACAATGTGAAAAACAGAGCAATAAAAAAGGAAAAGCCAATTGTAAATCTGGCAGCAATTATTTTTCTGTTATTTATACTGCAAG
>JALVAL010000234.1 GCA_027011205.1 Gammaproteobacteria bacterium | reverse complement strand
AACCATGTTTAATCCTGAATCCGATCCGCTGGGCAGCGGCTACCATATTATCCAGTCAAAAATCGCCATTGGTTCCGGCGGCATTTTTGGCAAAGGCTGGCTCAATGGCACCCAGTCTCATCTGGAATTTCTGCCCGAACGGCACACTGACTTTATTTTCTCAGTATTTGCGGAGGAATTTGGTTTTAGCGGGAGCCTGATTCTGCTGACCCTGTATTTATTTATTATCTATCGAGGCATTTATATTACTACCCAGGCTCATGGCACCTATGCACGTCTGCTCGGGGCCAGTGTGATACTGACCTTTCTGATTTATATTTTTGTTAATATTGGAATGGTGAGCGGTATCCTGCCGGTAGTCGGGGTGCCTCTGCCGCTGGTAAGTTATGGCGGTACATCAATTGTGACATTAATGGCCGGATTTGGTATTTTAATGTCCATTCACACTCATCGAAAACTTTTAGCGCATTAAGCGTTAAGCGTTAAGCGTTAAGCGTTAAGCGTTAAGCGTTAAGCGTTAAGCGTTATCAGGATAAGCTTACGGGTTATTTAAACAAGGAAATTATATATGTTCACGGTTCTCAATCGTTTTTTTATGCTCGGTTTTATATTCACTCTTTTAGTTTTTTCGAGCCCGGTTCTGGCCGCTAATCTGGCACAGGATGCACAGGTGCAAAAATTTATTCAGAGCATGGTCAGCAAGCACGGCTTTAATAAAAAAGAGCTAGAAACCTTATTTGCTCAGGTACAACTCAAACAGAAAATTCTGGATGCCATCAGTCGTCCGGCAGAAAAAAGCAAACCCTGGCATGAATACCGGAAGATCTTTCTTAAACCTAAACGCATAAAACAGGGTGCCCGCTTCTGGCAGGACCATAATGATGTAATAGATTATGCTTACCAGGTATACGGTGTAGCACCGGAAATTATCGTAGCTATAATTGGTGTAGAAACATTTTATGGTCGCCTGCAGGGCAATTACCGTGTTATGGATGCACTATCAACGCTTGGTTTTAAATACCCCAAACGCAGCAAGTTTTTTTTGGGTGAACTGGAGCATTTTCTGGTTATGAGCAGGGAACAGGGCTTTGATCCACTAAGCAAAAATGGCTCTTATGCCGGAGCTATGGGTATGGGACAGTTTATTCCCAGCAGCTTTCAAAGCTATGCTGTGGACTTTGATGGCGATGGACAAAAAGATATCTGGAGTAATAAGGCCGATGCCATTGGCAGCGTAGCCAATTATTTTAAACGCCATGGCTGGAAAAAAGATCAGCCAGTAACAGATCCGGTTCAACTCAGTAATAATACCAGTCTGACACCCAAAGAAGCCTGTAAACGTAGTTGTAAACCTAAATTAACGATTAGTGAGTGGAAACAGCAAGGCGTTAACGGCAAATTGTCCGCTGCGGGTAACAGCAAGGCTATCTTACTGGCTTTACAACAGAAAACCGGTATGGAATACTGGCTTGGCTATAATAACTTTTATGTGATTTCCCGTTATAATCACAGTACATTATATTCTATGGCAGTCTATCAGCTCAGCCAGGAAATTAAACAGGCTTACCTGACTATCAATTCACCAACTGTAAATAAGGCGGCTTTAAACAAAGCCATATCAAATAAACAAACTTCGGGTAAATAAACAACTATGCCAGTCCGCTTTCTATCAGCTATTGCTGCTTTTACCATAACTATTTTTCTGGCCGCCTGCAGCAGTTCACCGGATATTTACAGCCGCAGTAAAGACGGCCCGCCGTCTCAGTGGGGTGACGTTTCTCAAATACCCAATGCTGTCCCCAAACACACCACCCTCAGCAAATCCGGCAACCCAGCCTCTTATGTAGTACTTGGCAAACGCTACTATGTGATGAAATCCAGCAAGGGATATAAGGAACGTGGAATTGCATCCTGGTATGGCAGTAAGTTTCATGGCAAACGCACCTCCAGCGGTGAACCTTATAATATGCATGCTATGACCGCTGCTCATAAAACTCTACCCCTGCCAACCTATGTCAAAGTCACCAATCTTAAAAATGGTCGACAGGTTATTGTTAAGGTCAATGACCGGGGGCCCTTTCATGAAAACCGCATTATTGATCTGTCACATACCGCTGCCATAAAACTGGGTATAAAAGGCACTGGTACGGGCCTGGTAGAAGTTGAGGCCATTGATCCTGAGCACTGGAATGCAGAAAAAAAAATTGCCAAATCATCCCCGGCAGTAAACAATGTATCGGCATCAGATGTTAATAGTATTTATCTGCAAATCGGGGCATTTATCAGTTCTAATAATGCCTATGCACTGAAAAATCAGGTAAACAATGCTTTAAATTCTACCCTCGCCAGGGTCACAAGCACCCTGAATAACAATCAGAAATTCTATCGAGTTCGTATCGGCCCTCTGAACAGTGTACAGCAGGCTGATAAACTGACTGAGCAATTAACCCAAAAGGGATTTAACTCACCCCGAATTGTCATTGATTAAAAACATATCATGGTTTGCTCTCTACCGGGCTAGATTCCCTGAAACTCCCGGCAGACTGCAGTATTAATTATTATCCTAAAATAATCAGTGTCTAGGATTTTGTCTTTTCTGTCGCCATTTTTTCTTCAGGCGAGCTCTTTTTTCCGGGGGTAGATTTTTAAACCACCGATATTTTTTACGTAATTGTTTTTTCTTTTCCGGTGGGAGATTTTTGAAACGGTGGAAACGTTTTTTAAGCAAGACTCGTTCTTCTACTGATAAGCCTGACCACTGTTTCATACGTCTTTTCGCTTTTTTTCGCTGTTCCGGATCCATATGTAACCATTTCTTTGCACCTTTACTCAGTCGCTGCTGTCTTTCGGGAGTAAGTTCATTCCATTTTCCCCGGTATGATTTAAGCAATTTCTGTTCCTGGGGAGACAAATCCTGCCATTGCACATTAGCTGCATACAGACTGTTACTGCCCAATAGCAAAAGAATAAATATCATTACAAAAAAGGTATTCATACAAAAAGCTGCTCTACATATAATCATGGTTATTGGCCCCATTGCTGCCGCTTAATATCAGCTTCGGGTTGATACTCTCCGCGTTGATAGGCAGGAGTGAGAATTAATGAATCAAGAGTATCCCAAATCTCATCCTCTGCCTCATAATCAGCCAGGAATTCTAAAAATACTTCATCCGGCAGTTCATTTTCATCCGCACTACCCTCTTCACTACTGCGCACTATCAGCAGAGGACTCAGGAAAAATATACATAGTGTGATAATTATCTGGCGCTTCATTTTATGAAAACTCCAGATTCGCTGCCTGCGCCTGATGGGCTTCCGCCCTGGATTCATCCTGCTGTTTTTCCTGTTCCGTCAGCCATTCAATAAATTCCAGCTGTTCAAACATTTCAAGTTGCTCATCCGCAACCAGTAATTCTATAACATCGGGATCGATTGTTTGCTGTTTTCTCGAAAACTGAAATACCAGCCCTGTAAGTAATGCAAATGAAAAAGCAAATACCAGCACCGGTTTCCAGTTTATCGGCAGTAAATTCATCAATGACAGCCGGCTAACTAAACCCTGTTCTGAATATTTTGCTAATATTGCCTGACGATTCATATACAGCTTACGACCTACATCAGGAGAAAGATTATCGTTATCCTGATCCAACTGCCTGATAATTTCTGCCTGCAATGAGGCAGGAAGTTTATTTCTCATTCCATTTTCACTCATAGCGCTCACCTAATGCCTGCTGCAGACGCTTACGTGCACGGGAAAAATGTGTTTTTACACTGCCCGTGGAACAACCCATAATGTCCGCTGTCTCTCCGGTATCATACCCTTCCCAGGCTCTTAACAGGAAAGCCTGTTGTTGCCTGACGGGCATCGTTTTAAGTATTTTAATAGCTCTGGTTCCTAACTGTTCAATGGCAAAACTTTGTTCCGGTGTTTTGTTTTCTACATCCGGAGTCTGATCATACAATTCATCGTGTTCAGAATCACCCTGGTTATTTTTTTTCCGCCAGAAAAAAAATTGCTTTTTTATCTGCTCTTTACGATGATAGTCCATTATCCTGTTTTGCAGGATGGTATGAAACAGAGCAGCCCACTCCTGTTGCGGTTTTGAAGCATATTTATCTATCAACTTCAGCATAGCATCCTGGACAATATCCAAGGACTCTGTCTCATTATGTAGCGCAAAAAAAACAATCTGATACGCACGTTTTTCAATGCCGGAAAAAAAACTCTCCAGTTGCTGTAATTGTTCAGGTTTTAACATTAATAGCGGTACTAAATTAAGGATTAGGGGCTGTGTTTTCCTGTTTATGGACTTTGCTCAGCATTGAGCAGTTTTTTTTATACTGCTCACCGCTATCTTATCGATATTTTCGATCATTAATTTGTGCATTATAACGACGTCCCTGCCTGTCCATATAGTGATTCGCCCGGTCACCACGTCTATCCATACGATAATTAATACGATCCCCTTCTGTATCCAGTTTATTTGCTGCCCGAGCATAGCCATGTCTGTCAGCCCAATAAGACTTTCTATCCAGATCCCGGTTTATACGATCACCGCGATTTTCCCAGTAATGCTCCATATGATTACCATATCGATCCATCCTTTGTTCAACATGATTGCCAGCCTTATAACGCTTCTGGTTTATTTTTTTTCGGACATCAGGTGGTAACTGACCATTATGGTTATCAGCATATCGCTGCAGGCGCTGACCTTTATGATCAATTCGATTATCCAGATGCTGACCTTTTCGATCCAGCCTGTTATCAATGCGATCACCTCTATGATCCAGCCTGTTTTCCAGAACATCCCCTCTATGATCCAGTTTATCAGCCAATTGTTCATGACCATTGGCGCGGGCTTTATCCGCCTTTTTTTCATAGTGCTCATTAATCTGATCTCCTTTTCGGTCATAATAGCTATTGATTCGGTCTCCCCGGTTATCAAAATAATGTTCTATTCTATCACCCTGTCGGTCGAAACGATCTTCAATATCATTGTGTTCAGCCAGCACCAGATTTGAAATGCCTGTCAAAGCAAATAATGAAACAGAGAACAAAGCTGGTTTTAATATTAAATATGTCATTTTAGTTTCCTTTTTTATGTTGATTTACTTCTATAAACGCATCAGGAAACAATCGGTTGACAAAAAAATAAATTTTTTATTATCAGAAAATGAACCTTTTAAAAAAAATATTGCCCAAACCTTTCAGAATTGAGTAATTATTTTTCTAATTTGCCTGTTTTTAAGTTAGAATTCCAACTCACCACATGAATTACCTGAAACATTATCCTAATTATTCGAGCTGCCCATTTATGAAACGGACTCTAAGTTATTTTTTAATCTTTGTTATATTTTCCATTGGCATTCAGAATAGCCATGCGACTCCTAAAATTATTCCCAAGGCACCGGACATCTCCGCCAAAGCCTATATATTAATGGATTACAATAGCGGTAAAATTATTGCTAAAAAAAATGCCGATATGCCCGTTGCGCCTGCCAGTATTACTAAAGTAATGACAGCATTTGTAGTTTTTTCCGAACTTGAAGAAGGCAATATTCAGTTAAATGATTTAGTTACTATCAGTAAAAAGGCCTGGAAAACCCCAGGCTCCAGGATGTTTATTAACGTCAACAGTAAAGTATCAGCAGAAGATTTAATACAGGGTATGATTATTCAATCAGGAAATGATGCTTCAGTGGCACTGGCAGAACATATTGCCGGCAGTGAGGATACTTTTGCAGCATTAATGAATCAACATGCTCAGGAACTGGGTATGAAGAACACCAATTTTATGAACAGTACCGGTCTGCCCGATCCTGCCCATAAAACCACTGCCCGCGATCTGGCTATTCTGGCCCGAGCGTTGATCAAACGCTTTCCCCAATATTACAAATGGTATTCCACCAAAGAATTTACCTATAATAAAATTAAACAATCCAATCGCAATAAATTATTGTGGTGGGACAAAAGTGTTGACGGCATGAAAACAGGACATACCGAAGAAGCAGGGTATTGTCTGTTATCTTCTGCCAAACGCAATAATATGCGCCTGATATCTGTGGTACTCGGCACCAGAAGTACTGATGCCAGAGCACAGGAAACACAGAAATTACTTAATTTTGGATTTCGTTTTTATGAGTCCCATATTATTTATCCTGCCGTGAAAACCCTGAAAAAAATCCGCATTTATAAAGGCAGTAAACAACAACTGGCTGTTGGTGTGGCCAGTGATATTGCAGTTATTATTGCTCGTGGACAGTATAAAAACCTTAAACCCACAATGAATATTAATACTCCAATTGAAGCCCCTGTTAACAAGGGCAGCAAACTGGGTTCAGTGGAAATTCGACTCAATGGCAAATTACTGAGCCGTTCCCCTTTAATTGCTCTGGAAACCATTCCATTGGGCAGTCTCTGGCAGCAGGCTAAAGACAGCGCATTAATGATGATGGAGTAAAATATTGTCTGAACCAGTCGTGTATTTGAATGGTGAATACCTGGCATTAAGCGATGCCCATATTTCCATACTGGATCGAGGGTTTATTTTTGGAGATGGTGTCTACGAAGTGATCCCTGCTTATGGCGGCCACCCGTTTCGCATTAATCATCATTTACAGCGTCTGGGTAATAGTCTGTCAGCCATTCGCATTAAGAATCCATTAACCCATAGCCAGTGGCAGGCAGCTATTGAACATCTTATTGAACTCAATCAGCTGGATGATCAATCCATCTATTTACAGGTCACCCGGGGGGTAGCCCCCAGAGATCACCGTTTTCCTGAGCAGTCACAGCCAACCATTGTCATTATGACCAATGCATTAAAAACGGTTTCTGCTGAAAAACTCCGCCAGGGTGTCGCAGCAGTGACTCTGTCTGATAATCGCTGGCTAAAGTGCCATATTAAATCCATTTCCTTATTGCCCAATGTCCTACTACGCCAGGAAGCACAGGATCATAATGCCGATGAAGCCATTTTAATACGCAATGGATACGCCACCGAAGGTGCATCCAGCAACCTGTTTATTGTCCAGCAGCAATGTATCATCACCCCGCCGAAAGGAACGATGTTATTACCGGGAGTAACCCGTGATCTGGTAGTACATATTGCCCGCAACAAAAAAATCTGTGTCAAGGAACAACCCATCTCGGAAGCTGAACTGATCCATGCCAGTGAAATCTGGATCACCAGCTCCACCAGAGAAATTTTACCGGTTACAAAACTTAATGACAAGCTGGTAGCTAACGGGCAACCCGGCTCACTCTGGCAGGAGATGTATCTTGCCTACCAGGACTATAAACAACTTTTACGCAGCGGCAAACCATTATCTGATTTATAATTCTGAAATCAACAATGTGTTAACTACATCAGCATAATTTACCGTATCAGCTTATGGAGATCTTACGAATTTAGAATTACGCTGAGTAACTGCCACTAATAAAGAACAACTGAGAATATTTAAAATGACGGATAAACCCCCGGTTTCTGAAAGTAACAGCATTGATGAAGATCAGTTATTACATTTCCCCTGTGACTTTTCCTTAAAAGTAATGGGCGAAGATATTGATAATTATGCAGATTATGTACTCTCTGTCTGTCAGAAACATATCGACAATGTCACCTCAGACAAGCTCAGAACCCGCCCCAGCCGCAACGGAAAATACCTGGCTGTTACGGTTACATTTGTTGCCGCCAGTCGGGAACAGCTGGATAATCTGTATCTGGAACTCAATGCTCATAAACACACTCGAATGGCACTCTAATTTGTGTCTGCCCCCGCCCACCCTGATCATCCGGACTCTTGGACAACAGCCCTATCAACCCATATGGCAGTCCATGCAGCATTTTACCGACCAACGCACAGCCGATACCCCTGACGAAATCTGGCTGCTGGAACATCTTCCGGTGTTTACTCTGGGGCGTAATGGTAACAGGGAACATATACTCAGTCAGACCGATATCCCGATTATCTCTGTCGACCGGGGTGGACAGGTTACTTATCATGGCCCCGGACAATTAATTGCCTATCTGCTGATTGATATAAAACGACTGGATATGGGGGTTCGAAAACTGGTCAGCCGGATAGAGCAAAGTCTGATCGATACTCTGGCAGAATATAATATAACTGCCCGATCCAGAAAAGAGGCTCCAGGGGTCTATATTGATGATGCCAAAATTGCAGCTCTCGGTTTACGCATCAAAAAAGGCTGTAGCTTTCATGGCCTGAGTCTGAATCTGGATATGGATTTAAGCCCCTTTAAACTCATTAATCCCTGCGGCTATAAATATCTTGAAGTCGTTCAGCTTTGTGACTATATTGAAAAGGTAAATCCCCTGCTGATTCAACAACAACTTGTTATGCACCTGGTCAGCAATCTTGGTTATACATCAGCTGATAAGGCACTTGTCTGGAAAGAAGGATTCTAAGCACTTATGGGCGAAAACATTATCGTAAGAAAAGCGAACAAGGGTGATCTGGATGAAATCCTGTCCCTTATCAATAGTCCTCAGGCCGATAACGGCAACGCAATGGAAAGCCGAGACGGTAATACCATTTATCAGTCCATTCTGGAAGACAGCAACTATTTTCAGATTGTAGCCAGTTCAGAGCAGGGCTTAATTGGTACTCTGACTTTGATTATTATTGTCCAGATGAGTCATGAGGGCAGCAGCAGTGCATTAATCACTGACCTGATCACACAGGACAGCCCCCAGAAAAAAGAGATTGCTTTTGAACTACTAAAATATGCCACCACACTGGCAGAGGAATATGGTTGTTATAAAACTATAATAAGTGGTGATTATCAAAAAGACATCATTAGCCAGGCCTGCAGGACTTTAGGTTTTGAACAAAATTCTAACTGTCTTTTATTAATGGATAAATAGAAGATAAGTCGGTAGTCGGTAGTCGGTAGTCGGTAGTCGGTAGTCCAGATATTATAAGGTTTTCCTGTCAGCCTGTTTCAGGTCAGGGAATATTTTTTCATACGATACAATAAGGTATCGCGAGTCAGACCTAATAAACGGGCTGCACGGGTACGATTACCGGAGGTTTTATCCAGCGCCTGCTGGATTAATTCAATTTCCAGTTTTTCCAGTGACAAACCATTTTCCGGCAGAGAGAGCAGTGTTTTCCCAGCTGCCTGTCTGGCCGTTTTAATTTCTACTGGTAGATTATCAACATCGACTGTCTGCCCTGACAATAGAATAGTCATACGCTCGCAGAAATTACGCAGTTCCCGGACATTACCGGGCCAGTGATATTCTTTCAATGCCTTAAGTGCAGCCTTACTATATTCCGGGGCATCAACACGATACTGTTCAGCCAGAGTCCTGGTAAAATGAACCAGCAATAATTTTAAGTCCTCAATACGTTCCCGTAAGGGTGGGATTTCCAGAGGAATAACATGCAGGCGATAAAATAAATCTTCTCGAAAATGACCTTTTTTAATCTCTTTGCGTAAATCCCGGTTAGTGGCTGCAATCACCCGGACATTGACTTGTTCTGTGATAGTAGAACCCACTTTTTCACATTCTGAAGATTCCAGAAAGCGCAGTAGTTTTGCCTGCACTGATAAAGACAGTTCACCCACTTCATCCAGAAACAGAGTCCCCTTATGAGCAGATTGTACGTAACCCTGCTGATCCGCAAAGGCTCCGGTGAAAGACCCCTTAATATGACCAAACAGCATGGATTCTGCCAGATTTTCTGGAATAGCCGCACAGTTTACAGTCACCATTGGCTGTAATTTTCTCTGACTGTCCATATGAATAGCTCGGGCAAATAACTCTTTGCCGCTGCCGCTTTCACCCTGTATCAATACCGTCACATCAGAGGCAGCTGTAATACGTGCAGCCCAGACCACACGGGTCAAAGCTGGTGAGTCGCCAAGCAGTTGCGACTGCGAGCCCTCAGGCTGGATTTGTAAATCAGTCATACCGGTTTCCATAATACAGTGCAGGTATCCACAAATATAAAATAAGTGCGAAGAGTCACTAACTTTTAGTGTTGTTATAATAACAGAGTACAGCAATTTTTTAAAATGACTCAGATCAAGGGGAATTTGAGCCTGAGCTATTAGTCTTATGCCTATGAATAATCAATTTATGAATACCGCCATTGAACTGGCCCTTGAATCAATAGAGCATTCCGGTGGCCCCTTTGGTGCAGTTATTGTAAAAAATAATCAGGTAATAGGCCGCGGCAGCAATCAGGTCACCTGTGTAAAGGACCCTACAGCTCATGCTGAAATCCAGGCCATTCGTGATGCCTGCCATAATATTCAGTCCTTTTCTCTGACCGGCTGCAGCCTGTACAGCAGCAGCGAACCCTGCCCAATGTGTCTGTCCGCCATCTACTGGGCCCGTCTGGATCAGGTCTACTACGCAAATACTTATCAGGATGCCAGTAGAATAGGCTTTGACGATCAGTTTATTTTTAAGGAACTCAGTCTGCCTGATGCACAAAAAAAAATTGTCCTGCAGCGCGTCACGGATCAGCACGTTCTGGATAATGCCCTGAAAGTTTTTCAAACCTGGGACAAATCTCCATTCAAACAATCATACTGAGGCGCTGAGCTGGGCACATAGCTTAAAGCAAAATCCGTTCGACAGGCTCCGGCATTCAGTGCTAAAATGGTGCTTTACTGTGCGCATTATATTATAGCTATTCGGTATATCAGCATAAATTACCGTATCAGGCTCTGCAGACTGTATTTTCAGGGATATGCCGCTCATTTTTGACGATCGTAAGTCGTTGAAAATGGAATAAAAGAAAAATCACACTTTTTCTTTTGCGTTCCGGTAAATTGCCAGGAAGGCAATTTCCAGATGGACACTAAATAGTTTCATTACATTTTTAAAAATGAAAAAACTCAAATTATAAAATAAATACCAACAATGGACAGATTGAAAAATATCCTGCAAGCACATATGCAATGGATAAATACTGTAAACCAGGCGGACATTACCTTGCATCAACCCAAAAATGAACAGCTCAACATCCTCATTCACAGCATGTTTTCAGATAAAAAAAATACCGGATTTCTATGGCTGGCTATTTCAGCACTATTACTTTCAAGCCCCGCTTTAGCAGAAAACTATCAGTCTAACGGCTGGCAATGTCAGCAAATGGAAAACGGACACTGGAACTGTGCACCCTCTGATGGTCAATATGCACCGTCTATTGCCACCGGCGCACCCATTCCCTTAGCGGTTCCAAAAGCATCGGTTGTGGCCCCTGCTCCCAAATTCCCTGAAGCGGATTTTTCCAATCCCAATACCGGCCCCAGTGGTGGTATAGCTGTTATCCAGCCGGTTTATAAGCCCAGAGCACCCGGACAAGTAGCTACCTGGTCAAGCTGTGCTGTACAGCCTATGGCAGAAATTGATAGAAAAGCCATGCAGTCTCAGGCTGACGAAAGTACTAATATTGAAGCTGATGAAGCGATATCACCGGATTCCAGTCAGATTGATTTTAGCGGTAATGTAGTCATTACCAGAAATATCCAGAAGCTAACAGCTGATAAAGCCCGATATAATAAAACCACCAGTATTTTTGATGCCGAGGGTAATGTCGTGATTTCTGAGCCGGGTATTATACTCAAGGGAGATACCGCCCGCTATCAGACAGATGAACGTAAAGGCCGGCTGGATCATGCCAGTTATGAACTGCCATCTCGCCCGGCCCAGGGGGTAGCAGACAATATCCGCTTTAAGCCCGGTACGATTAATCTTGATAATCCAACCTATTCTACCTGTCCGGCCAGCGATCCAGACTGGGAACTCAGTGCCAGCGATCTGGAATTGCATACAGAGGAAGGGTATGGTGAAGGTACCAATGCGGTAATGCGCTTTAAAGGAGTGCCGATTGCTTACACTCCCTATATTCGTTTTCCACTTAATAATGAACGACAGAGCGGCTTTTTAATGCCTGCTATTGGAAGTTCCGATAGTAATGGCTTTGAACTGGCCACACCCTATTATTTTAATATTGCACCGGATCAGGATGCGACTTTCACACCACGGGTTTTATCAGATCGAGGTCTGATGCTCGGCGGTGAATATCGTTATTTAAGTAAAAACCATTCCGGTGAAGTATATGCTGAATGGTTAAATGATCGTTCTTATGATGATCGCAGGGACATTGCTGAAATAGCTCAACGGGAAGGCAGCAATAATAACCCGACTATTAACGGCAAACAGATACCCAATGATATATCCAGAAACCGTGGCGCCTTCAGTATGCAGCAACGAGCCAACTGGGGCAATGGCTGGTCCGGTAATGTGGATTATAACTACGTCACGGACCGCTATTATCTGGAAGATTTCGGTAATAACCTCAGAGATAAAAGTGCAACACATCTCCTACGCGAAGGCCTGGTTCGTTATAACGGTGATATCTTCAATTTTATGGCCAGAGCACAGGGATATCAGGAACTAAGATCAGCAAGCCATACCTACAGCCGCTTACCTCAGATAACTCTATCAGCCAATGATGATTACACCCCCTATGGTATTGATTTACGAGGCGGCTTTAATTCCGAGTTTGTCACCTTCAAGGAAAACTGGGACGACATTGATCTCTATAATAACAATCCAGATAATGAACGAGTTGAAGGCAGTCGTTTTCATATTGCGCCTGACATCAGCCTGCCCTTTAGAAACTCCTATAGTTTTATTATCCCAAAACTCAGTCTGGATATGGTGACCTATAAGCTGGATAATGAAGACAAAGATATAAAATATTTTGGTTCTGTCAGCAACCCAAAGGCGTCTATTCTTGATGACACACCTTCCAGAGTAGCTCCTATCTTCAGTCTGGACAGCGGCCTTTATTTTGACCGGGATCTAAGCCTGTTTAATCTGCCCATGCAGCAGACACTGGAACCTCGACTGTATTACTTATATGTACAGGACAAAGATCAGAGTGATATCCCCATTTTTGATACCGCACTGTCCACCTTCAGCTTTAATCAGTTATTCCGGGAAAATCGTTTTAACGGCTTTGACCGTCTGGGTGATGCCAATCAGTTAACTGCTGCCCTGACCTCCCGTCTGCTGGATAGTAACAGCGGTATGGAACGATTAACCGCTTCTATTGGTCAAATCTATTACTTTGAAGATAGAAATGTAACACTGAATTACGATTCAAAGGGTGATCCCATTCAGGCCAGAAAAGACAAGGATTCCAGTTCCAGTATCGCGACCGAGATCACCAGTCGCTTTGCCCGCAACTGGTATACCTCATACTCCCTGCTGTATGATCCCAATAACGACGGTCAGACAGATGAAAGTCGCTACCGACTGCAATTTAAAGCTGATCGATATCATATAGCCAACCTGGATTATTCCTATCGTGCGGGAGATTATGAGCAGATTGAAGCCTCCACATACTGGAAAATTGCTTCCCAGTGGCGAGCCCTGGCTCACTGGTATTATTCAATTTATGATAATCAGGCCAAATTCGATCCCCGTTCAGGCTCGGTAGTCATTAATAAAGCTAATACCCGTGACAGTTATACCCTTGATGCCAAAGTGGGTCTTGAATATGACAGCTGCTGTTATGCTCTGCGCCTTGTTGTCGGACAGGATCAAAGTGATTATTATGCCGATACTAATAACTACGTCATGATGCAAATACAATTTAAAGGTCTGGGTTCAATTGGCCAGTCCATTGGCGGTGGTGGCAATCTTGTCGATGATATTCCCGGATTTGTAGACTGGAGTAAATAGGATTAATGAATGTGTGTAATGTAAGACAAAAATTAACTATACCTGCTTTAATACAGCCCCTTGTATCTCTGTTATTCATCAGCCTGACATTCCTCAGCCTGACTATAGTGCCAGCAGTTGCTGAGGAAATTGTTCCACTGGATAGTATTGCCGCCATTGTCAATGATGATGTCATCACCCAGACAGAGCTTAAGCATGAATTTCGCAATGTGGTCAGAAACTTAAAGAATAAAGGTGCCAAACTGCCTTCGGCCAATGTCCTGGGAAAACAGGTTCTGGATCGTATGATCCTGAATCGCATCCAGCTGGATCTGGCCAAACGTACCGGCATCAAAGTGGATGACACCACCCTGAGCCTTGCTATAAGCCGGATTGCAGCTCAGAACAATATGTCTATCAGCGAATTTCGTGAACAACTGGCGACCCAGGGCGTTGACTTCCGCCGCTTTCAGGATGAAATAAAAAAACAGATCATCCTGAAACGCCTGTTACAACGTAATGTTATTAATAAAGTCACCATCAGCGATCAGGAACTGGATAACTTTCTGTTTAATATAAACAAGCAGGGAGGTCTGGAACAGGCTTACCATATCAAGCATATTCTAATATCGGTTCCAGAAGGTGCTTCACCCGAGGTTATTCAGAAGGCAAAGAAAAAAGCGCAGAAAATTGTAAAAGAATTACGTGCCGGCAAAGATTTTTCCAGTATGGCTTTATCCATTTCAGACGGCCAGAACGCTCTTGAAGGGGGTGATCTGGGCTGGCGTAAAGCTGGAGAACTGCCGAGCATATTTTCTGAGGCGGTCATTAAAATGAAAAAGGGTGATATTTCCAGCCCCATTAGAGGCCCCAGTGGTTTTCATATAATAACTATTGTGGATGCCCGAGGCGGTCGTTCCCATATTATTACCCAGACCCATGCTCGTCACATTCTAATCAAGCCCAGTATTATTGATGATAGTGAACGAGTTATTGAACGCTTGAGACAGCTGCGCAAACGAATTATTAATGGTGAAGATTTTGCCACTATGGCCAAGGCCTACTCTGAAGACACCGCATCTGCCGCCAGGGGTGGTGATCTGGGCTGGTTTAAGGAAGGCACTATGGTGCCTGAATTTGAAGCCGCGCTCAAAACCCTGCAGCCTGGAGAAATCAGTGATGTGGTACGAACTAATTTCGGCTATCACATTATTGAAGTACTGGGTCGACGCAGTCATAATGATGCCGATGAAATGCTGAAGGAAAAAGCCCGCAAAATATTAAAGCAGCGTAAAATTGCAGAGCAGAAAGAAGCCTTTTATCGCCGTATTCGCGATGAAGCTTATGTTGAAATTCGACTGGATAATAGTTGATGACTTTAGCAAGGCTGGCAGTCACCCCCGGTGAACCTGCCGGAATTGGCCCCGACCTGTGTATTCAATACGCCCAGCAGAAACATTACTGCCAGCTTATCGTTGTAGCCGATCCTCAGCTGCTGCAGCAAAGAGCAGAGCAGCTTAAGCTGCCTGTCAAATTGGTAAAATACACACATCAGAGCGAAGCTTCCGGTTCCGGCGTACTCTATTATCAACCAGTCCCCCTGATAAAACCATCCAGTGCAGGTCTACTGCTCGCGGATAATGCTCATTATGTACTGCAAACTCTGGATCAGGCTGTCAGCGCCTGTCTGCAAAATCGCTTTGATGCGCTGGTCACCGGACCGGTACATAAGGGTATTATTAATGAAGCCGGCATCCCTTTTACCGGCCATACTGAATATCTGGCATCTAAAACCAAGACTGAAAAAGTCGTTATGATGCTTGCTACCGATGAAATGCGGGTCGCACTGGCCACCACTCATCTGCCCCTGAAAAATGTCTCACAGGCCATTAGCCGTGACAGCCTGACTCAAATCCTGACTATTTTAAATAACGAACTGAACACAAAATTCGGCATCAGCAAACCGCATATTCTAGTCTGTGGTCTTAACCCCCATGCCGGTGAAGATGGCCATCTGGGCAGTGAAGAACTGGATACTATTATTCCGGTACTAAAAAAGCTCAATAGCCAGGGCATGAATCTGACTGGCCCGCTGCCTGCAGACACCCTGTTTGCAAAAAAGAATTTACAGCAGGCCGATGCAGTTCTAGCCATGTATCATGACCAGGGCCTTCCGGTACTGAAGTATCAGGGCTTTGGTCAGGCAGTTAACATCACCCTCGGCCTGCCCATTATCCGCACCTCAGTAGATCATGGCACCGCTCTGGAACTGGCCGGCACCGGCCAGGCCAGCACCGGCAGCCTGCACTATGCCATTGCAACTGCCCTGCAGATGGTCAGGGCAACAAAGTTAAATAATAATTAACCGTAAAACTTATCAACACACTGCACCAATAATACGGCTATTGAGGTATTCAAGAGAATTAAGATCGATTGTGTGCAGTTGTGTTTTATCATCATCTGAAGTGGTTTTATCCTCATGAGTCGATGCTTCCTGCTCTATGCCTGATAACCTCAGTAACTCTGCTGTAGAATATTTTCGCAATAATAAAATGACTGATAGACTAAGCTTGATCTTCCAGCTCTGCTGATCCCGGTACAATCAATTCAGATTGTCCTTCAAGAATTTGTTTAATACGTTGTGTCAGCTCTGGCCACTGTACTTTAACCTAGAAAAATCAGTTGACATCGTAGCGAAACAGTCTTAGGTGCTGGAGATAAAGGGTTTTACAGGTTATTTTGGCTTTATTCGTACTCACCGTACGGGTGAAGTCAAAATGTTCTGGAAAATCTTTTAGATTCAGTGCATAAGGCTGTTGTAGTCGTTGGCAACTGATTTTTCTAGGTTTAACCTTGTATATTAAAAATACCAGGTTAAAGTACGCTGACGGACTCGACCAGCCCTGCAGTAAGATATCCACCAGACGATAGCTGTTTTTATTCCTAACAAGATAAGTGATAGAAGTTAATTTTATGATAAAATTGATGTAATAAAAAATTTTGTACAGATTCAATTAAATTTATGCATTCATCCAGCACCCATCAATTGCGAAAACATCACCCTGCCTGGCAATTATTAGCGGCAACTAAGGGTCCGCTAGTCATTGCCGTTTTATCTGATTTGTTTAAAGACAGCCCCGACGGCATCGAGTTTGATATGGCCGTTCTGGAACTGGCTCAAATGCTGCGTCAGCAATGTGAAAATGGTGAAATGGAGTGCAATAACAGCAATTATCATCAGGATGCACGCAGAGAGATCCGACATTGGATCAAACGGGGATTGTTATTAGAACGCCAGGGACGCATTGTCGCCACTGATGCTCTGGAATCTGCCCTAAGATTTGTACAGGGGCTGGATCAACGTATTATGAGCAGTTCTGCTTCACGACTGGCCATAGTACAACGTGAAATTGAGCACCTGGAAGCTAATCTCAATGGTAATCCAGTACAACGTGCAGCATTTTTAAAAAGTAAGATTGCCGAACTTCAAACCGAATTAACCGCAGTGGAACAAGGTCATGTTGATGTATTATCAGATGATCAGGCCATTGAGTCCATTCGTGAAATATATGCTCTTTCCACCAGTTTATCCCATGACTTTCGCCGTGTTGAAGATTCCTATCGTGAGGCGGATCAAAAACTCAGACAATCCATTATTGCCGAACAAAATAACCGGGGTGAAATTGTCGATAAGTTACTAGATAACCATGACGCCCTGCTGAATACGTCTGAAGGCAGCGTGTTTAACGGTTTTCATCAACAATTGGGGCGTGCACTGGAACTTGAAAAAATGAAGCAGCAATTAAGAAACATTGCCGCACACTCCAGTAGCAGTAAAGCATTAACCATTAAACAACAATCCGATTTACGTTGGTTGATCATGCGTTTGGTTATGGAATCTGAACGTGTGGTAAAAGCCCGTGCTCGCAGTGAAAAAGATGTCCGTAATTTCCTGAAAACAGGGCTGGCAGCAGAGCATCATCGGGTAGGCCAGTTACTTAATGATTTTTTTTCACAGGCTATGGCACTGGATTGGCAAAGCCAGAAACTGCGCCGCAGTCCCAGTCCGCTACCACCCATTGCGGTTGCCAACAATAGCCTGCCTCTGGTGGAACGTTTACGTTTTAAACAATTCAGTCAAAATGAGACAGATCATTTGGATCTGCTACCACAAGACGGCCAGCTAGACGATATGGATGATGAATTTTGGGAGAGCTTTGACGGTCTAAACCAGGCAGCACTCTTTAGCCAGACAACTCAATTACTGGCTAATCATCAGGGGAATATGAGTATTGCTGATATTGCTGAACATTTGCCCCCCAGCCATGATCTGGAGGCCATCAGCTTTTGGCTCAGTATGGCAATGGCCTGTGATACAATTGTCCCAGATCAAACAGAAAGCTTCTGCATTAGACCTGACGAAAAAAACAAATCAGGCAAATCAGTCAAATTTACAACCCCTAAAGTGACACTTAATCAAGAAGCCATCACCAATATGGATTTTGAAATTTAAATGCATAATATCTTTGATAAACTCACTGGAGCCAATACAGATATTTCTGAAAAGAATATCATTCAAGAGGAACAGCCTCCTGCCTCTAAAACTGCTGACTCTGAAACCCCTCATTCAGAAACAACATTGTTTTATCGCAAAACCAAAACCGTCACTCAGGAACTTATTAAATTTGGTTTAATTGAGGCGAGCCATAAGTCAAAACACTATCAAACCTGTCTGCATAATCAAGAGGTGATTAATGGTATTCTGGCACCATTGGATCTGCAACTAAAAGTTGATGACACACGAGGTCTGGCATTTTTGACCATCACTAATCTGGATGAACTGGAACATAACGATGCCTGGCAGCACCCATTAGTTAGACGACAACGCATGAATCTCGAACAAAGTCTGATGGTAGCCATTTTGCGACAGCATTATCTGGCTCATGAACAGGATGCCGGTACTGGCGCACTCAATGCTATTGCTCACCTGGATGATCTTCTTCCGCAACTAAACCAGTTTCTTGGCGCAAGCGGCTCCGATGAACGAGATGAAAAACGCTTACGTAATTTACTGGATCAACTTAAATCTTATGCTCTGGTGTCTGAAATTGATGACAATGACAAAGTTGTTATTCGACCATTGATTGCTCATTTAAATAATCCTGAACATCTGCAAGGTTTAATTGCTGAACTTAAGCAACACCTGAAAAAGCAGAATGACGAATACCATAAAACCGATAATTAAAGCCCTTAACAAGAGTTTATCATGACGACCAGGCAACAATCGCAACAGCCACTCTTTGATTTACCCGTCAATGAGAGCTCTGACGACACGCAATCCAAAGTCAAGCCAGACGCATATAGCCTGAATCAGCTTGAAGTTTATAATTGGGGTCCCTTTAGCGGACTTCACCGGATCCATTTTGATCCCAGAGGCTGTTCTTTAATTGGTCAAACAGGCAGTGGTAAAACCACACTGGTGGATGCCATTATGACTCTGCTCTGTGCCCAACCCCGATACAATCTGGCATCTACCGGGGGACATGAATCAGACCGTGATTTAATTTCTTATATCCGTGGTGTAACAGGTATTGGTGGTGAAGATGAAGCGGCCCATATTGCCCGCCCTGCACAAACCATCACAGGTATCAGAGCCGAATTTTCCTGCGCAGAAAAATCTGTCTACCTTACAGCTCTATTATGGCTGGATAGCACCAGTAGCAGCCAAAGTGATATGAAACGCCTGTGGATTTTTGATCGAGACGCTTCATCAACCTCTTCACTGGAAAAGAGCCAACAACTTAGTGATTATCTTGAACAACTTAAGGAACTGGGTGCCCGAGGCTTAAAAATTCAGTTAAAAGAAATTGAAGGCATTTTAGTCACTGAAAATAAAAAAGCCTATTTAGCACAATGTCGACGATTTTTTGAAGTGGGTGAAAATGCCTTTGTTTTATTAAATCGAGCAGCCGGTTTAAAACAGCTCAATAATATTGATGCTCTGTTCCGAGAACTGGTTCTGGATGATCGTGCCGCATTTAGCCGAGCCGCCGAAGTGATTAATGAATTTGATGAACTGCAGGGAATTCATGCCGAACTGCAAATTGCCAAACGACAACAGACGTCCCTGCTTCCGATTGAAAGCAATTATAAAAAACATCAAAAAACCAAACAAAAACTGGAACAGCTGAATCAGCAATATCAATTAATCCCCTCCTGGTTTGCTCATCATGCAGTTCAACTCTGGTCTCAACAGGCTGAAATCAATCAAACAGAAATACAAGTATGTCACACCGAGTTAACACAAGCTCATGAGCAATTACAACAGCAACAGGCACAGGTTGATAATGCCTATCAACGCTATCAGCAATTAGGTGGTGCTAGCATTGAAGAATTAAAACGTCAACTCAATGACAAACAACTGCATATCGGACATATAAAACAAAAAATTCTTGACTATGAATCACTCTGCCAAAATACCGATTTAAATCCAACACTCAGCGCAACCCAACTCATTCAGAATCAGCACATTGCCGAGCAAAAATTAGTTGAATTAAAAACTCAGGAAGATGAGCTGGAACAAATTCAGGAACAACAAACTCAACAAACCTTAAATAAGGAAGAAAAAAAAACAGAACTGGCTGAAGAAATTTCTGACGTGTTAGCGGCTCCAGACAGTAATATTCCTGGTCAATTTCGTCGTTTTCAATATGAACTGGCACAACAACTTCAAATCCCCGTAGCAGAAGTTCCTTATATTGCTCAATGCATTGAAGTTCAGGATAAACCCTGGCAAGGTGCTATAGAACGCGCCATTGGTAGTCATCGTCTACGCCTGGTCATTGCCCCGGAACATATACAAAATGCACTGAACTGGGTTAAGCAGCGAGATAATAAACTTCATGTTCGCTTGCTCAATAGTGCTGACTATCAACAACTGTTATCACCACAGAAAAATGGCTTCTGTCTAAAATTGAGTTATAAAGAAAGTATTCATCAACAAACGGTGAAAAATTTTCTGGCCAGTATTGATCGGCGTTGTATTAATTCAAGCGAAGAACTACAGTTAACAGCTTATGCCATGACACGCGAAGGCCTTATGTCTGGTCAACAGGGATTGTTCGAGAAACAGGATCAAAAACCCCTGACTCAGGGATGGATGACTGGTTTTGACAATCAGGCACGTCTGAGTGAATTAAAAGAGCAATATGAAACAATAAACAAACAGGCTCAAAACTTACGTAAGACACTAGAGCAATACAAGGAGCAACGGCAAAAACTACAAAATAGCCAGATACTGCTCAATCAATTAAAGAGTCTTCAGTTCTCTGATCTGGATCATTCAGGTGCTGAAACAATTTTAACTCAAATTCAGATTCGCTTAGATGATCTGCAAAATCCTGAGTCAGACACGGTGAAAGCAGAACAGTTATGGCAAGCAGCCAAACAACAGGAAAAACGAATTCAGGATATCATCAATCAACTGACCGTCCGTCAGGAGCTTGCACAAAAAGAACTATCACGTGCCACACAGCAAACTCAACAGGCAAAAAATCGTTTGCCGGAACCTCTCACCCAGGCACAACTACAACGATTATCAGAAGATTATTCCACACCAAATGAATCACAACTGGACAATTTACCGACTTTTGAACGTGAGGCTTCACAGGCTATTCAACAAACAATAAGCCGGGTACAAAATCAGCTGAGTAAATTACAAACTGATCTTGGCAAGCAGATGGTTTCAGCACAAAAAGAAGACACGGGTGCTTTAGCAGAAGTCGGCACTGAACTGGAAGATGTGCCAAAATACCTTGAACGACTTGACCTGCTAAGCAAAGAAGCCTTGCCAGGTAAACTGGACCGTTTTTTAAATTATCTCAACCAGTCTTCAGATCAGGGTGTAACACAATTATTAACTCGTATTGAAAATGAAGTGTCTATTATTGAAGAACGTATAGAAGAATTGAATGACACGATGAAGGAGGTGGACTTTCAACCTGGGCGTTACCTGCAATTAGTCCCTCAAAAAGTCACTCATGAATCACTACAAAGCTTACAACGTTCACAACGAGACCTCCGCAGTGCCGCTTTACGGGATGATCAGGGTGAATCTCACTATAAAGCTCTGTTGAGCCTCATAGCAAAACTGAATGAAGCGGTGGAACGAAAAAGAACCCGGTCAGCATTAGCATTACTGGATCCTCGCTATCGACTACAATTTTCTGTAGCGATTATTGACCGGAAAAATGACATCGTTCTGGAAACTCGTACAGGTTCACAAGGTGGCAGTGGTGGTGAAAAAGAAATCATTGCCAGTTACATTCTTACTGCCTCTTTGAGTTACGCACTTTGCCCCAAGGATCGAAATAAGCCCTTATTTGCCAGTGTTATACTGGATGAAGCCTTTTCCAAAAGTTCGCAGGCCGTGGCTGCGCGAATTATTGCTGCATTGGGACAGTTTGGCCTGCATCCATTATTTGTGACACCAAATAAAGAAATGCGTTTATTACGCGCTCATACAGCTTCTGCAGTACTAGTACATAGACGTGGCAAACAATCACAGGCGGTCAGTTTAAGCTGGGAAGAAATAGACCAGCATATTCAGCAGCACCAGGCACTAAGTCACAATGAATACGAACAAGCTAAAACAAACGCAGATAGATGAGATCACCTAAAGAATTAAGCCTGAAACTGACACGACAATGGCAGTCCGCCAATCACAGAGAACAGCGTCTGCTAAGTGAGTCACAATGGCCTGTCCGTTTATCAATTGGTCGACCAAGTGCAAATGAATTAAAAAATACTGCAACACAGGTTCAAGCACATTTACAATCCTGGCGTCAGGAAGCCATTGGTCAAGTACAATGGTCTAAAGTGTCTTATCAATCAGCCAGTGAGCCCATTACTATTCCTGACTATTGGTTAATCCAGTCCCCTAGCGAATGGATTGCAGCGTGTCGAAATCAAACGATCAGCAAAGAATTTGACATTTTATCTGAAATTGTCACTCATTCCGATCCTATATTTCATTCTTTAATCGTTCGTCAGCGTAGTTTATGGCAGAATCATTCTGCCAGTATTATCATCCAATGTGCCCAGGTTGCCATGCAATTACAAGCGGGTATGGCTGCTGGTCGTCCTTTACGAGCCATGACTATTGCCGATATGGATAGCAAGTTTCTGGAAACCCATCGTAATATATTAATAAAACTACTTAATGTCCGGTATAACACTCAAATCACCAGCCTGGAACAATTTCTTAATGCGGCTGAAGATAAAAATCAATGGTTACTGCTGATCCCACTATCTGATAATTTACTGCCCTATCAGCAATTACGCCTACGAGCATCAGAACTTGCCACACTTAAATTACCAGGCAGTCATTTACTCATTATTGAGAATGAACAATGCCGTTATCATTTACCCCCCTTAGAGAATACTATTGCTATTTTAGGGGCAGGTCTTAATCTGAGCTGGATGAACAATCCGGATTTTCAGCACAAAAAGATTGCTTATTGGGGTGATATTGATACCTGGGGTCTGAAAATGCTGGCAATGGCTCGTCAGGCACAACCAAGGTTAAGTCCACTATTAATGAGCCAGATCATCTTTAAAAAATACCAGAAATTTGCAGTAACTGAACCACAAAGTGCCGGTGAATGCACTCCTCAGTTTTTAACTGAGGATGAAAGCCAACTCTATCAGCAGTTAATTCAACTCTCCATAGATACAACTCACGCTTCAAATAAGACTAAAAAAAATCGTCTTGAACAGGAATTTATTCCTGCTGCTGAAGCAAAAGAATGCATTCTAAACTGGTTCTCTCTTACCCACTCAGGGTAATAATTGACTCAATAATTGTTCATCCACCCTTTCTGACAATTGCTTTAACAACTTAAGTGCTTCATTTTGATAAATATCACTGCCTTCTCTCAGGCTGGCCAGAATGGATATAATCTCAATGGGTAACTCAAACGGTGGGATCACTTGTTCCTGGATAATAGATAAGTCAACTTTTTCCTCTACTTTGCCAGAAATTGCCTGATACAAACAGGAAATTGATAGTTCCAAAGCCTGAATTGAAGGCATCAATGCCTCTTGTTTAAAACCACCATTAAATAACAGCTCAGACATTTTTAATTGACGCTCTACATCAGCAAAACGTTTCAAAGCATTGTTAACCCAGTTTTGTCGTTGTTTCTGAATACGCTGTTCATTTTTTTCAGAGGAAAGAAGTGTTTTCTTCGCAGTATTAAAGCTGAGAATTCCTGCATCAACAAGACGCTGAATAGTAGCCATTGTATCGGCATCAATAACTTCTAAGGGATTGCTTTGCGTTTTTTGAGGCTTGCTTTGATCATTGACTATTTCCTCAAACCTCTGTGATTGTTCTTTGGCATCACCTTGCACCACTGAAAAGATAGTCTCCTGCCCTTCCTGATTTTCAAATACAGATAAATGTGTCAAGCTATCAGGATGCCTGGCTTCTATTTCATGATAAAGTGAATCCACAGGATCAGTCTCAGTATCAACCAAAGCCCCTTTTTCTGTAAAAACAGAGTCTGCAGGCGATAATTCACTGTCATTCTTTTCGTTATCAACATCCAGGACAAATGAGCTTTGAGTGCCCATCATCTGTTCCAGGCGCTTAATCATAACTTTGCGACCAGATGGCAGATCCATATCAGCTTCACCAGTCCCGTCAATAACACCTTTAGCCAGAGCACTTTTCTGGGCTAAAATTGACATTATTCTATGTTCTATAGAGGATTCACAAACCAGGTTGATGACATTAACTTGCCTTTTTTGATGCTTACGCCAGGCTCGGGCAATACGCTGCTCCAACTTAGCAGGATTCCAGGGCAGATCAACATTGATAACAATATTAGCCACCTGAAGATTTAAGCCCGTTGCACCGGCATCACTGGACAAAAACAAACGACAATTGGGATCATTTTTAAAACGATTAATTTCATTCCGCCGTTTTTTCTGCGGTACCTGCCCCGTATGCCAGGCGTATTCAACCCCCTGACTGTCCAGGTAATCCCGGATCAAATCCAGCATTTTTGTCCATTCTGAAAAAATAATAATCTTGTTTTCCGGGTCTTCTAATTGTTCCGGAAGAATGTTCTTGAGTTCATCCAATTTTGGAGATATGCGACAGGACTGATCCAGGATATAAGGCGTGTCACATAACATCCGCATACAGGCCAGATACATTTGCATTCTTTTGTATTCATCAGGACTTAAAGGACGTGTTCTGGCCTTGTGAACTAATCGCGCCAGCTTGGTTTTGTATTCATCATAACGTAGAAATTGTTCCTTATGCATGCTCACGAAATAAGTATTATTGATCCGCTCCGGCAGTTCACTTTCGACATCATTCTTACGACGTCTTAATAGTATTGAGCGTAAACGGTGGTGTAATTTATCCAGGTTCTTATAACCTGTTGGTTTACCTTTTTCATCCAGCTGATAAAAGTCTCGATTAAAACGAAATAGGGGGCCTAAAATATGGGGGTCAACCACCTGAGCAATGGAAAAAATTTCATCAATGCGATTTTCAAGAGGAGTCCCTGTTAAAACAAAAAGGTTGGGGCTTTGCAAACGTTTAACCACTTTCGCTGTTTTGGTCTGCCAGTTTTTTATACGTTGTGCTTCATCAAGAATAATCACATTTGGCATTAGTGAGTTTTGTATTTCATCCACATCATATAAAAGCTGTTCATAATTGCATAAATAGAAAAATGACGATTTCTGATAACTCTTCAGACGTTCTACCCGATTCCCCTGAACAATTAAACTAGGTAAATCTGTAAACTTATTAATCTGTTCTTCCCACTCTGTTTTCAATGAAACTGGACTAATAACCAGCACTCGTTCAATTTGATTTAATTGTCTTAATAGTTCACAGGCCGCTATTGCTTGCACTGTTTTACCCAGCCCCATTTCATCCGCCAGAATGGCCCTGCCCTTAAAGGCTAAATACAGCATCCCTTCTGTTTGATAATCATATAAAGGGTGTTTAACAATATTAGATTCACGTTTTCCCTGTGCAATATCGTTTAAATAAACTTCCTTCTTAATAAAAGCCTGGCTTTGGGTCTCTTTATATTCAAGCCAGGGAATTATAAAAGAGGATAGTTTTATTTGTTCAGGTGACAACCCTGATTGATAAACGTTCTTTTCCAGTGCTCTATACGTTTCAAGTGTCTCAACTAATAAGGTATTATCCGAAGAGAAATAAGCTTGTAATAGTTTTTTAACCTTGCTGTTGGCTCGCAGCTTATCCGCCCAGAGAATTTCAATAACTGGGTTATTTTCCCGATTAATATAGCTTCTATTGACAAAAATTTCTGTGCAGGTTCTTTTGGGTGGCGTTTTCCTACGAAGGAGAAACCGTGAGACCCGTTCAACATGTTTGCAAGTTGCTAAACCATTGACTAGATAATCCGGACAACCACAGGCATTAATACGCTGCTGCTTATCACGATATTCAACAATATATTGAGAATGGCCAGAAGAAACAAGATAATCCCCATAAATGGTTTCATTTTTATGAGCTTGTACCTTGATACGTTTAACGGTTAAATTTTCTTCCATCGCTCGTAAACGACGACGTTCAATTTCTTCTTCATCCGTTGTCAACCAACCATTACCAATTAAAGCCGCTGTTTTGGCTTTAGCTTTTTTTTTCTTTATTTTCATTGCTGACTCACAGACCTCATATATTAGACCTCACTTAAAGTTATTTTCTAATTCTAAGATAAACCGGAAACCCTGGATTTCCCTTTGATGTATATCCATCTGTATTGATAAGTGATAATTATTCCTATAGCAGGTGGATTTTCTCTTTCTTTGTTTGTTAATCTACTGCCAATTGTAATAATATTTGTAACTATTCAGCGTAATTTAAACTTCAATAGAGTATCAGACTGTAGGGGTAGTATTTCCGGGGTTTATGAAAACATGGATGTTTTCGTAAAGTGATACAGGGATGTACTTGAGCGTCCCCAGAAATACAGGCTCTACTGACTTATACGGTAATTTATGCTGAATAGTTACGTCATTTTTTCATATAATACTTCATTGGAAACCTTCCTATCAAGACCACAGTGCCCCAAATTGTTATCGTATTCATTCACAAGGTGAACATTACAATGGAGCAATTAAATGAGAGAAATATACGGTATAATCACCGATGCGATTATCGATGCTACCTGTTATCATCGCACCCTATCAGGACTTTAGGAAATTTATTTCCATTTAAAGTCATTATCCTGGTGATTAGAACCTAACCTGGTGATTTCTATAGATAAAACCACTTTGGGGTTGTATAACCGTTTTGAATAAAGAGTTTTATATGGGTAAACCATTGAATCATAAGGCAAGGAAACGATTCGGGCAGAATTTTCTGCATGATCGGAATGTTATTGAGCGGATCATTGATTTTATTGCTCCAGCTGCTGAGCAGCATCTGGTTGAAATTGGTCCCGGCAAGGGGGCTTTGACGGAATATCTGATACAGCAGGCCGGTCAGCTGGATGTGATTGAACTGGACCGGGATCTTATCCCGCTTCTAAAAAACCGTTTCAGCTCTTTTGAACATTTTAAAATACACAGCGCCGATGCCTTAAAGTTTGATTTTTCCAGTTTACTAGACTCTGCCACTGAGCACTTACGACTGGTAGGCAATTTACCTTACAATATTGCCACACCTTTAATTTTTCATTTACTGGAGAAAGTATCACTGGTACAGGATATGCATTTTATGTTGCAAAAGGAAGTGGTAGAACGATTAACAGCTGCTCCGGGCAGCAAAGCTTATGGACGCTTAAGTATTCAGGTACAGTATCTGTGCCGGGCAAAACTGTTATTTATTGTACCTCCGGGGGCATTTACACCACCTCCCAGGGTTGATTCTGCTATTGTGCAGCTGACACCCAGAACTCATTTTGATAAGGCATCTCAATTACAGAAGGGAACCACGGCAGATCTGGCTTTTATTGCACGGAAAGCATTTTCTCAGCGCAGAAAAACACTACGCAATAATTTGAAAAAAATTCTCTCCGCTGAACAGATTGAGAGCTGCGATATAGACCCCGGTCGGCGGGCAGAAACCTTGAGTATTAGTGAGTTTGTTGCCTTAACGGATCAATACGTACTAGCTCTAACTGATGCTGCTTCAAAAACAGGGGGCTAAACGTTGTTAAATCTTTGTTGGACTGGCTGTTAATAGATTCTTCTACTGATACTGAATTGTATATGGTTCTTTCTGCCTGAAAAGATATAACAAACTGGCTTAATACCACACCACTGACAACCAGCATCGTCAGCATTAATAAAATATCAGGTTTTTTCCTCATGTTATGGCCTTTTCTCACTGGTTTTAGAATATCATTTAAGTTGCCTATACAGTCAAACAAAAGCCTATCCAGTGTGCATCCATTTATTGATGCACACTATCTAGACTCCATGTAAAATACTTTTCAAT
>JALVAL010000233.1 GCA_027011205.1 Gammaproteobacteria bacterium | reverse complement strand
GTTTGGATAATCATAAGCCATCAAAGGGTAAAGTACCTGAGATACTGATATATACTTTGACAACCAACGGCCCACAGAAAGAAACAAAAGCTTCTGGTTCAATGAATCAAAAAAGAACCGCATCGACTGGAGCATTGTTTTCGGGTGTTGGAGATGCAATTGGTCATGGTTGATACAATAAAACATCTTTCTCCAGAGATTCAAACTGCTATTGATGAAATGAAATTTTATCCATCTGTCACTGACATTTGTGAAATTGTTTCTGAAGAACAATTTGTCATTGTTAAGGTCATGTGGGCAGTCAATCTACCCAATGCATTCTTGAAAAAAGGAATCTCTGGTACGGGTGTTAATAATTCAGAGCCAGTTTATTGGAAAATACCAGTCAATTATCCTTTAAAAGCGCCATCACCTAGATTGAGAACAGATTTCCCTCTCAATTTACCTCATATTAATCCCCATACTCAAGATGAACGAGTTTATCCCTGTATTGCTGAAATGGCTTTGGAGGATTTACTTCATAGTAGTGGACTAAGAACCATTCTTGATGCGATGAGTCAGTGGCTGAATAATGCTGCAGCTAATGAGCTGCATTGTCCCGTGCAAGGATGGGAACATATGCGGCGTGATACAACATCAGGCATGATTGTTGTTGATACTCATTCAATACGTGAAGAATTATGTTCAGTTAATAAACCAGCCAGATTTTATGAGTATCGATATTTCTATTGGAAAGATATTGATGGACCTATTTGGGGGAGTTTATCAACACCTCATCTTGGTTCTAAAAACAACTCATATAAAGAAAAATATGTTGGAATTGATGCCAATTCAACTATTCGTAATGCACCTGGAATTTTATTTCAGACAAACACTGTCATTGATCAATATCGACCAGAAATGGTGATTGATTTTAATAGTCTCCGTGAATTTGCCACTTTCTTAGGACTAAAGGAGGTTTTTAATACACGTTTAAAAGCCATTTTGCCAATTTTAGGACCAAAACATACTCGTAAACAGCAAAAAATACCAGTGGAAGAATTTATGATTGCTTTTGCAATTGAACGTCCTTTTAACTTGATTGGAATAAATTCTTCATGGGAAATATTAGCATATCGTATTCGCTATACGCTAAATGAGAATAAACAAATACCTGATAATTCATCTGTGGTTCCAACCCAATTTCTTGAACGTTGCTGCTCTCAATTACTGCAATCAGTTTCTGGTAAAAAAGCCAGGAAGCCTGTCAATATTGGTTTTCTCGGTTGTGGAAGCCTAGGATCAAAGATTGCCTTACATTTTGCCAAAAGTGGCTATTACCAATTTGAGCTTGTTGATAAGGATTATTTCAGTAGCCATAACAATGCCCGTCATGCGTTAATTATTTCGGATTTTGATACTCTTTATGGTAGTAAATCCGATTTATTACATCGTGAAATATCTAAACTCAATATCAAATCAAAGGCAATAAATGAAGATATTCGTTACCTTGGGAAAAAAGATGGTTTTTCTCTGAACAAAAAAACTGACTATATTATTGATTCAACAGCCTCTTTGCCAGTGAGATATTTTTTAGCACATGAGTGTAATAGTTTACCAGGGCTATTAATCCATACAGTACTCTACGGCAAAGCAACTCTGGGTGTTGTTGCAATTGAAGGAGTAAATAGACAGGTTCGTGTCGATGATCTCATGGCTTTTACAAATGCTTTATGTATTACGAATAATTCAGTTCAAGATGCCATGTATGGTGATGGTGGCCCAGAACAAAATTACTATGGTGAAGGATGTCGTTCCGTTTCAACAACAATGAATGATATTGATATTTCTTTAATGTCGTCAGCAATTACCTCCAAAATTAATGACCACGTCATGCAGGATAAAAAAAATGAATCTGGTGTGCTTAATGTAGGGGTTATAGACAAACAAAGCTTAAATATGAATTGGGAAGAATTTCAGTTCTCTCCCACTTTGGTAATACCACGAGATAAAAAATTTAACTGGGATATCAGGGTATTGGGAACAGTCGTGAATGAAATCAAACAGATTAGTGATGACGATAAAAATAGGGAAAATGGTGGAGTCATAGCAGGACAAATCTGTCATTTGTCCAATACTATTTATATTACGTATCTGATTGAAGCCCCTGAAGGCAGTCAACACACCTCAAATAATTTTGAATTAAGCACTAATGGTTTAGCTCAAAAATTTGAACGAATTCACCATAAAACTAATGGCCAGATTACATTTTTGGGAACCTGGCATAGTCATACCAGACCAGTTCCACCATCAATCAAAGACAGGAATACTTTGTCTAAGCTTCAAATAAATTATGATTTACCTATTGTTATGCTGACATACACTGGAGGGCGCATTGTGCGTGTTTGATTATGAGTGAACTTAGTAAATATTTTGATCATTATACGATTCAGGCCAGGTTCATGCCTGCTTTTTTCTCAGTACTTCCATATGTATTAACCATGATGGCTTGGTGCCCTGATGCAAAAACTATTATGGGTGGAACAGTGACTGTTTTAATTAGTTTTGGAGTCATGGCTTTTATTTCCAGCTTAATTTCAAATTATGGAAATAAACGGCAAGAAAAGCTTTATGAGCTATGGGGAGCAGCACCAAGCACATTAATATTGAGACACTCAAATCAAGTATTAAGTAAATACACTAAGGCTCGATATCCCCCTATGTCAACATACCTGTCGCCTGAAAAATTTAGTTTTAGGAGACAAAAATGGCATCTACCCAGGAATTTAAAGTACAATCTGTAGAAAAA
>JALVAL010000232.1 GCA_027011205.1 Gammaproteobacteria bacterium | reverse complement strand
ATACTATGAAATAGTATATTGAGTGGTGAAAAAAGTGGAAAACGATCAAGATCAGGCTATTGCTGAGCTTATTGCTCATGAAAAAAATTTATTGTCTGAATATGGCAATATTAAAAGAAAGTTTTTTGAAAGTTCCCAGTTTTTAAAAATTTTGCTCAACACAATACCCAGCCCTGTTTTTTACAAAGATAGCAAAGGTGTTTATCAGAATTGTAATGATGCTTTTGCTAACCTGATACTCGGTATTCCCAAAGAAAAAATTATCAATAAAAGTCTACTGGATTTGCCCGATGAAATACCGGTTGAGTTAGCGCAAACCTACATGCAGGCCGATAAAAAACTTTTTGATCATCCCGGCAGACAGGAATACAAAGCCCAGGTAAATTGTGCCGATCAAACCATTCGCACCTTTATGTTTTACAAATCCACTATGGAAGATGAAACAGGACAGGTTATTGGTCTGGTAGGGATCATGCTGGATATCAGCAAGCTTGAAAAACAAAACCAGCATCTGGAATTACTTTCACTAACCGATGCTCTAACCGGTTTATTTAATCGAAGAAAATTTGATACTACTTTCCCACAATTATTATCAGCTACCAGCAGCAATCAGTCACTGCTAAATTTTGCTATTATCGATATAGATGATTTTAAAAAGTACAATGATAAATATGGTCATCCCGAAGGTGATTTTATCTTAACTTCTGTCGCCCGCATAATTCAGTCCCGACTACTCCGCTCCAGTGATTATGCCTTTCGTTTAGGTGGTGAGGAATATGGTATATTGTTTTACTCCAATAATGAAGCCGAAGCATTAAAACTGACTGATAAAATAAGACTGGATGTCGAAAATTCGTATACCCGGAAAAATGCTAATAAGTTTCAAACCAGCATTACTATCTCAATAGGTCTGGTCACTATTAAATCCCCTGAAAATGAAACTGATTTTATCTTCCTGGAAGCGGATAGACTTCTATATCAGGCAAAAAATACCGGTAAAAATAAAATTGTCAGCCTGCTCATTTAATGCCTATATTTCGTAATATCTTCTGTTTATGTTTCTGAATAACATCCTGCAGTTTGAGTATTTTGACGAAACAGATCCAGTTCCTTTATTGTCAGTTTACCGCTACGCTCTTGCCGACTTTTACAGGGGATAAAAAAATAACTTCGTGGTAACTCACCATGCCATTTTGGATCAATTGTATAACTAAGCCTGCGCTGTTGCTCTGAAGAGAAAATCCAGTGTTCATACTGCTGTAACTCAAGCTCTTTAATAAGTTTTCGTATTAAATTAATTTCACTGACAGCATCGGTTGATACAAAAACAAGATTAACTTCACGGTATTTCCGAGCGTACTTGCTCAGTAATAACAACTCCTCATAACAGGGAGGACAGTCAATAGACCATAAGACAAGAATAAAGGCCTTATGGTTATAATCATTAAGAATTTTCTGGTAACTGCTCTGTTCAAAAATATGAAGTGCTTCATCAGCCTGGATCGTCACATGACTTAATAGACTTATTAATAAGATAAAAGCTGATAGCAATCGTCTAAATCGCCAATGAGTGTTAAATATGGACGGTATTACAGAATAATTATTGATTAACGGCATATAAATGATACCCATGCTCCTGAGTTTGCCATTGAATATAAATATGATGATTAAAATGAACGATAAAAGGGTAATCGGAGCTGAGAGACGTAGTCGCTAAAGTTCTGTCAGCACCCCATGTATTCCCACGATCAGCGGACATTTTTACTTTCAAGATATCCTCCTTACCATCAAACTCTTTCCAGCTGATCCAGACATTTTTTCCCTGAGCAAAAATATCAGCATGAGAGGCTCCATTATTATAATTACCTATGGTAACAGTTTTAGGTACAATAGGTTTATATGGAATGTTTGGATCAATAAACCTGGAATAAAAGATCCCATGCCTGTCCAGTGCATTATTAAACCACACCAGGTGATAATCTGAATACTGTAACCCATTAACTCGGGCGATGGAAATAGCCGGTCCATGATGAGGACAGGCATCAATTTGCCAGTTATCATAACTGGCACGGATGACTTTTCCGGGGTTATCCCTGTCAATAAACTTAACCAGAGCATGATCCCGGGTATTAGTATCATAAATATTGCGCCACATAATCACAGGCATCTGGTCAAAGTCTATATCCATAGCCACTCGACAGCATTCACAGGTATGCGGCATAATATTCATATTGGTTACAAAGCTTTTTCCTCCATCAACTGAATACGTATAGTATAAAGCAGCACCCTGGTATTTTTCTCCCTTTTGATTGGCTTTTAAGCGCTCCCGTTTATCCAGCCAGGCCATAAATATAGTGCCCTGCTCATTAACACCCAGTGCCTCAAATCGATGCCCTGTTATATCCCGGTTATCATTAACAGTAACAGGATCAGAAAAATGCTGACCGCCATCCTCTGAATAACTAAAACGCACATTACCGGTATAACGTTTTTCAAGTGGTGTGGTCCAGGAAACATAAATTTTACCCTTTTTATCCAGCACAATTTTGGGCCGGTTTTCACCTCGCGCTGAAACAGCTTCCGGTATACGATTAACAACCACCGACTGGTTCAATGTTTTACCCTGATCATCCGATGAACTGACATAAACATGTCCTCCAGAAGACCAGACTATCCATAAAACGCCAGTATCATCAAATTGAGAACTGGGCGCTGGGGCACATTGCAAACTGACTGGTTGCTGGGGATTAGAACATGGCTGTGCTACTGTTTTATTATGGCCTCTATTCAGCATTTGATGCGTAGCATTGGCC
>JALVAL010000231.1 GCA_027011205.1 Gammaproteobacteria bacterium | reverse complement strand
ATTTATATCTTTTATATTATTGTAAAAACCAGCATTGTCACTTAAACTAATTGCGCGTTCTTTATCACAACCTAAAAGTACTTCCCATACCACAGGTTTTATTCTGTTTAGATCCATTTTATAGCTAGAATCATTTCTGTCCATATTACCAACACCCACATAAAAGAGTTCTTCTGGCGCTATATTTTTCAAACTATTCTCGTCATATAACTTTCTATAAAAGTTTCCAGCTACATTTAAATGTTCTTTTGAGGCAATATAATCTCGAAATAAATAAGGATGACTAGTGAAGATATCACTATTGTAAGATTCATCCACTTTTATTCCATCCATCAAATCTTCAAGTATACTCATATACTCTGTATTAACCCCGTTGATTGATAAAAACCTCAAAAAAACATCTCTTTTTTCTTGAGTATCTAAAATTTCGGGTGAAAGTTTATCTCTAGCACTGCTTATTTCAATAATTACATCCATATCCTCATTATGCAACGGAATTAAAGAAGCTTGAGCAAGAAAAAGAGAAAGTGTATCTGTTGAATTGATGTCTGAAATTTGTGGAGATGTTCTAAGCATTGTTAGAAAATCTTCAAGCACACTGCGTGTTTGCAGTAAAAAATCTTCTTCACCAATACTCTCTTTCCCATCTTTTACATATTTGAGTCCAAGTCCCATAGTTACACTCAAGGCCATGATGAAAAAGAGTGTAATCATCAGTGCAATAGCATCTCTTTTTGAACTGAATTTGTTCATTAGTGAATACTCATAGAAAAAATAGGTAGTAACATTGCCGCTACAATAAAACCGATACTCCCACCCACAAAAAGCATTAAAGCCGGTTCAAGTAGTGTTAGAAGCGTGGCAATTTTATCACGGTTTTCTTCAAAATAGAGCTCAGAAATATTACTAAGTACATTCTCGAGTTCCGAGGTCTCTTCACCCAAGGCTATAGACTGTATAAATGTATAATCAATTTTTATAGAAGAGTCATTAAGTGCTTTAGAGAGTAGTTTTCCCTCCACAACATTTTTAGAAGCACTAATGAAGAGTTCCTTAAGTACATGGTTATTGAGTATATTTGCACTTAAGTTGACCGTTTGCACAAAAGGAACACCTGAGCGTGTAAGTAATGAAGCGATGTAAGAAAATCGTGCAAGTTCACTTTTTTGGATGATTGATCCAAAGAGGGGTAGCCCAAGTAGGAACTTATGTACACTATATGCGAAATTATTATTGCGTTTCATCATAATTAGAAATGCCGTAACCCCTGTAAATATTACGCCAAGTATAAGCGTAAAGTTATCTTTGAAAAAATCCCCCATTGCTATAACAACAATGGTAGGTGTAGGCAATGTCTGATGCATACTTTTAAATATACCTGTAATTTGTGGTACAACAAATGTAAGCATAAAGGCTATCATTAAAAGTGAAACCACCACCATAAACGAAGGGTAAGCAAATGCAGATTTGATTTCTTTGTTTATTCTATCTTGCTCTTTTAGAAAGCGTGAGAGCTCCATAAGAACTTCATCTAAAAGCCCTCCATTTTCACTTACCTTAATAGACTCTTTAAAAAAAAGAGGCAATTCTATCACATTTTGTTCATTAAGTGCAGAGTAGAAATCTTTTCCCTCATCAAGATAAGTGCTGACTGTTGTCAAAAAGAGTTTCATCTTTTTATTTTTATCATAATGCGATTGAATAACCTTTAAAGCAGCAACAATTGTAATACCTGAGCGAATATACATAGAAAGTTCTCGAGAAAGTATTGAGAGCTCATGTGGGGAGATTTTATACTTACGGCTAAACTCAAATTTATCGAACAACGAAGGTACATCTTCAGCTATATTTTTATAGATGACACCTTTTGCTTTGAGCTTTGTTTTTGCCTCTGAAAGCGATTGGGCTTCTATTTTATCCTTTACTTTCTTTCCGTCTTTATCAACACCACTGTATTTAAATATCATTGCAATACTTCACTTCTAAATTTCTCTCTAACATTCTGTGCTGCTTGTATTGAATCATAAATAGGCGTCTGTTCAAAGTATGTTGACATATCATAATATTTTCCCTTAGATTCTATCAAAATTTGATCACCTATTTTGTTATTATCAACCTTATATGAAAAACAGACACTTTTTTCCGTACCATTTGGAGTGAAGTAGACCTCAGGCTCTTTTTCTACAAACCCATATAGATTTTCATATCTATAGATGTGTACACTTCTGTCTATAAGCCCCTTCATTTTTTGAGTCTTAGTTCCATCAAGATAAACAGCACATTCACTGCAGTCATCAAAGCAAAGTAACCTTGCCTCTTTCTTATATTGCAAAGACAAAAGATATTCCTTAAGAGTATCTAAACGCACTCTATCACCTTTGTCAATTAATTTTGAAAAATTACTAATTGCCAATGTATAAACAACACCTATAATCACTATGACAATAAGTAACTCAATAAGAGTAAAAGCACTGCGTTTCAATCCTATTTACACTCACTCATTTTGATATCAGCAGCTTCATTTTTACCACCCTCTTTACCATCTGCTCCTAGAGAGATCAACTCTACGCTTCCATCATTATTTAAATATATAAACGGATGTCCCCACGAATCTTTTGGAAGTTTTGCATCTTTAAAATAACCACTGCTTGAATAATTAGGATATTTCTGAGAATCAGGATTTTTCACCAATGCCTCAAGCCCCTCCTCGGTTGATGGGTAGACACTATTGTTTATTTTAAACATATCAAGTGCACCATCATAAATACTTTTCATCTGTACACACACAAGCTTTCTTTTAGCCTCTTCACCTTTACC
>JALVAL010000230.1 GCA_027011205.1 Gammaproteobacteria bacterium | reverse complement strand
GGTAGTTATTATCAATACGTAAAACCCGAGGGTATGTGCTAACAGTACTTATTGAGCTGACTTTATTTCTGCTCATATCGTCATACGTTCTGACAAGTCATTTACATTTCTTATGGTTATATGATATTCCTGCTATACCTGCCTGTATCCAGTTATTGATCATCAGGGCGCTATATCGTTTCTGATTGTCTAAGGCATGGTATTTTGTCATTGTTACCTTCCTGTTTAAAATGCAAGGCGTCTTTTTGACACCTTGCTGTTTGAGGATTTAACTCACCAAACTATAAACCAAGCCCTTTCGCAACCCCTGTACCATAGTCGGGATCGGCTTTCATAAAATGAAAAACCTGACGCTCCTGTATTGCATGCGGTACATCCTGCATGGCAGCAACAATATTGCTGATTAATCTTGCCTGTGCGTCATCATCCATCAGGCGGAAAAGATTACCTGCCTGGGTGTAGTGATCAGTTTCTACACGATGATCATAGCGATCGGCATCACCACTAATATGTAATGGTGGTTCACTATAGCTGGCATCATCCTCTGCACCGCCAAAGCTATTAGGTTGATAAACCGGTGCACCACCACCATTGTCATTAAAACGGGTCTGACCATCACGATGATAATTATGCACCGGACAATGAGGCTTATTCACTTCCAGTGCCGCATGATTTACGCCAATACGATATCGCTGTGCATCTGGATAGGCCTGCAAACGTGCCTGCAGCATTTTGTCAGGTGAAGCACCCAGTCCAGGAGGCATGTTTCCCGGACCAAAGGCAGCCTGTTCTACTTCAGCAAAATGATTAACCGGATTGCGGTTCAATTCCATGACACCGACTTCGAATAACGGATAGTCTGCATGTGACCAGACCTTGGTCAGATCAAAGGGGTTGATGTCATAGTTTTGTGCATCGGCCTCAGGCATAATCTGAATATTTAATGTCCACTTAGGATGGTCTCCACGCTCAATGGCTTCATGCAATTGCTGGCGATGGAAATCCGGGTTTTCTGCTGCAATTTTTCCAGCCTCCTCAACACTCATATTTTTAATACCTTGCTGAGTCTTGAAATGCCACTTCACCCAATACCGTTCACCATTATTATTCCAGAGACTGTAAGTATGGCTTCCGAAACCATCCATATTGGCCAGTGTCGCCGGGATACCTCGATCACCGAATAGCCAGGTCACCTGGTGCAGAGATTCAGGACTGAGAGACCAGAAATCCCATTGCATGGTGTTATTACGCAAACCAGTGACCGGGTGACGTTTTTGTGAATGAATAAAGTCCGGGAACTTACTGGGATCTTTTATAAAGAACACAGGGGTGTTATTACCGACCAGATCCCAGTTACCTTCCTGAGTATAAAACTTGACTGCAAAACCACGCGGATCGCGTACCGTATCTGCGGAACCCAGCTCACCCGCTACTGTAGAGAAGCGGGCAAACAGTTCACATTCATTACCAACTTTCTCAAACAACCTGGCTCGGGTATAGTTTGAAATATCACCGGTAACTTTAAATGTTCCATAGGCACCGGTCCCCTTAGCATGAACAACCCGCTCGGGTACTCGCTCGCGATTAAAGTGCGCCAGTTTTTCAAACAAATGGACATCCTGCATAAGAACAGGTCCACGTACTCCCGCAGTGATAGAATTCTGATTGTCTGCCACCGGACAACCCGCTGCTGTCGTCATAACCTTTTTTTTATCAGTCATTATTTACTCCTAACTTTACAGTATTTATCCTG
>JALVAL010000229.1 GCA_027011205.1 Gammaproteobacteria bacterium | reverse complement strand
AAAATCGTAATACGCATCACCTCTCTCTCTTTGGAAATAGTGCCTATGCAACTTGTCATCTTTGTCATATTTGAATCCAAAAGTTGGATATGTCAGTACACAGTCCTGCGCATCATCGTGGTTTGTTTCATACGTATAATGCAGATGTCTTTTATTGTAGGACTTGAAGGATTTAAAGCTGTCAAAGAATGGAATGACTATGCCAGTCTTGCAATAATCAATGTAATGTTCCCTAAAATATTCTGTTGGAGTGTCATACGAATCAAGCTTGCTGAAGATTACAAATTCGTGAACCGTATAACTCTCTATAAACTGATTCACAAAGAACGAAGCACCCTCATGGTAAAGGGCATCAATCTCAATGTTCGTTAAAAGCTTATTGAATATCCTTATATTGCCTATTATCCCATCAAAATAATCTATCCCTACTTTTATGTCCCTCTTGTTAAGCTTTTGGTAAACAACTCCTGCTGGCCGAACATGATAGCCGCCAATATGAGATTCGCCAGAAGAGAATCCAAAAGGATAGTGCGGGATGCTTGCAACATACTTGCTGTTTATAAAAATCTGCACTTGATACCCACGGATAATTCTCATGACAACATGCATGACTCTTCCATGAGCATCGTCGTAGTGTGGATATTTGACAGGCTCCTCTCTTGTTCCGGGCATACATGTAGATGATGAGTAAAACTGGATTTTTCCGTTTTCATACGGATTAAATTTATACCCACTCAATGCATAAGAATATCGGCCATCACGACCAATGGACATCAAAGAATCGCCCTGCCCTAAGAATCTAGTTCCATCTACTCTTCCGTATACTTTGCACCAGAAAGAGATGGAGGCAAAATCAGAATCAAAATGACTTGGGTTGAGGAGTCCGGCATTGGTGTGGAGGTGCGGTCTTTCAATTGCCTTGCCAAATATCCAATCTATATCTTTTGTCTCGTCATACTTATAAAATCCGAAATCATAGCCGCCAACATAGTCTTTCACATCGTCAACGCCAGCTAGTTTCCAGTGATTAACACATGTGCCGTCGTCGAAAATGTCGCTTTTTTCTATATTGCGTGCTCCGGCATTTTTCCAATCAACCTCCAATGATTGCACAATACCAAATTTATTTTTTTCAGCATAGAAAGAACCATTTGGATGGTTTCTCTGTGTTATAAACATCAATGGAGAGGATTGAATGCCGCCTATGAACTTTTTAATGGTATCGAGCTTCATTCTTGACACAACAGCTTCTGACAAAACGAGAATACTTGATAAATAAGTATCAGCAGTGCTGCCGTTTTCCCCTTTCAATGCCTCAACAAAAAATATGATCTTTTCTGCCTTACTATTGTCGTAAGTAGTTGTTCTGAACCAAATGTCAGAACCGAAAGGGCTGAAGTATTCAGTAAGAATGCCGTCCCTATATTCGAGAGTCCACAACCCGGTAATCCTTCTCTCGCTAAGTGAAAATTCTTTCAGTACGCCATACCCATAGCTATCTGGATTTGTGGAGCCGTATTTAAGCGTTGACTGGAAAATATAGTTTGAGTCAGGCCCTAGTATTTGAATGACTTTTTCATCTTTGTACATGCCATCATAGTTAAACGAAGACATCAAGCTCCTGTAGCAGCAAATACTCCACTCTTCATATCTATGAAGCTTGATATCAACCTCAAATGATCCTGTTTTTCCGCCAGACCCTGACAGTGCAGACTTGTTTATGATCCTCCAAAGACCACTATCAACAAACTGCAACGTACCACTATTTTTGCCATGATACGGACCGTAGTGGTCATACGTGTTTCTGCTCAATGGATAGAATGCAATCAGATTGTCAGTAAGCGAATTTGGAACGTCTGCTTCGACAGGATAAAGATGTGTTGAGTCACCACATCCATGAGAGATGGAAAATGTGAAAAAAATGCCGTGTGTAAGATAGTACTTCAGTTTCTCGACATTCTGCTCAATAATAAAATGGGTAAGATCGATATTTTTATATCGTCTATCTGCGAAGTCTGCGATCTCATCATAATCTACCAGCTTGTCAAAGACTTCGACATTAAATACCTTTGAGTAGTGGTCAACATATATCGCTTTCGTCAAATAGAGATTTATGCCAGTGAACGGTCCTTTGGTCTGGAAAATTCCTTCATATTGCAAGAATCCGTATACATATACCTTAAGTCTGCCACTTCTGCGAAGATACTCTACTACGATCTCTTTCTTGTCAAATATGTAGTAATCTACACTACCGCTTGACAAAGTTTCAACTTCACCCCTAAGATACCTTACGTTTCCATTTCCGTCAACGAAGCTGGATGCATATTCACGACTTTCGCCATCGAGTTCAGTTTTTGTGCCTATGCCGGGAGTTACACTTACAACATCATCACCGAAATAGATATCGAGCCTTATATTGGACTCACCTCCTGAATAATATGTTGAAGCAAACGATGCCTGCACAACAACGGTCAAATTTTCATCGGCAACCGTACTCCTACTCTCTGATATCAATGACTTGATATTGCAATACAAACCGTCTTTTGAGCGGATGTAGTAATCATCACCATCTCTTCGCACCAATAATGCGCCATCGAAAGAACAGTGAGGTTGCCAATCGGTTACACAATTTGATGGGAAAAACGCAAGAGTCATAATGCTCATGTGGTTTCCGAACGGCACAAGGTGGTTACCGCTGATGAGCATCACTCTTCCATCGTCAGTGTATAGATGTTGATCTATCGCAAATCTGTAAATCTCTTTTGCAATATTACATTCGTAATCAACACCTTGGTAAACAAGGAATAGGTCTTTAAAGA
>JALVAL010000228.1 GCA_027011205.1 Gammaproteobacteria bacterium | reverse complement strand
CCTCGATACCTTTTTGCAGGACGGAATGAAGCTGCTCCAACCAGTTCTATGTATACCGTGCCATTTATCGTCTGGCGTAGTGATTCCTGGCAGAAAAAAAATCAATTAGTTGCAACTCAAAAAATAGCCTATCGAGCTTATACCTTGTCAGATGTTATTTATACCTGGTCTGATTTGGCTGGTATTAGCTTTAAGGGGTTTGATTCCACTCGCAGTATCGTTAATCCTCTGTTTTCAGCTCATCCTATATGGATTGGTGATCCTAAAAATCCAGGAAAACTCAGAGATCTACAAAAACAGCCGTTTTTAAATCCCTTTAAGATGAGTCACATCCTCCCTCAACCGGACAAATCCGGCTAAAGACAGACCATGTTCTTCAAGGCGATAACGCAATATTCGTGTGGAAAAACAGCTTACTTTGGAATTACACATGGCCACTATGGGTTCTTTTCCAAGAGACTGGATAAAATGATCAATTTGTTGATTTGACATCAGTAAAATCGGAGCATGCAGAAAGATTTTATTTTCCAGACCTCTGACCTTTTCGTGTTTGTACATGGATAAATCGATTAGAGTTTTGACCATGACATTTTTGTTTTTAAGCCAGAGCTTTCTATGGTTTTTTTGATCCTGAGGTAAGAGATGTATCAATGAACCTTCCCAGATGGCTCGATTGTCCCTGTTATGTTTAATCTGTTGATAGCCCTTTTTCAAAATATAATTAACCCCCCCGAATTCATGCTGGATCATTTCTGCAGCAAGTTCTGAACGTTCGCCATCATGGCAGTAAAAAACGCGTTCTTTTCCTTTAGTTGCCTGTATTAAGTCTTGTCTGACTTTTTCCTCATTGAGGATTTCACCTAGCCGATAATTTACTGAGTGTCTGATTCTTCCTTGAGAAAATTCTTCTTTTTCTCGAACATCGATAATGGCATAACGGTCGGTATTTGCCATAATATCAGCTATGGATATCACCCGAATTGGAATATCTTTCCTTTTCAACTGTCTCAATTCAGTTTTTTCTGAACGTTCACTTTTGATAATTTTCCAGGTGTCAATTAGATCAATGGTATAAAAAGTACCGGCAATAGCGATCAGTATCAGGAAAATGAATGCATAAATCCTATAGGTTTTATTTTTACTATCAGGAATTTTTTTACTCATATTTTTTACTCATATTTTTTTATATTTGTCTGAATTCTGAGCGGTATTTGATGTTCTCGGGCAAGAATTGCTATGTGAGAACTTAAAGCACCGTATTTACAAATAATGCCTTTGATATTGGGTAGATATTGACCAATTTCTGGATATAATTGTTCAGTTACGACAATAACGCCCTCAGGAATTTTTTGATCCCGATGTTTTAAAGAATAATAGGGGCCATGTTCAAGATCACCTGTAACCACAACAATACCCTGTTCATCTCTGTGTGTCAGTTTTTTCCAGATACAATGTTTTCTGTCAAAGTCGATTGAGCTGCCGAGTATTTTTTCATAATAAAAATCAGTTTCTATTGTGCCTTCTGGTATTCTTTTATCAAGCTCTATTCTTATAAATTCTCTTAGCTTCATCGCTTCTTGCTTGTTGAACAGTTCATAAGCCAGTGACATAAGAATACTCTGGTGCATAAGCTGGAGTGTGGACAGATCAGAAAAATTCTGTTTTTTTACATTATTTAGTATCTTCGACATCTGAAAACCCAGACGCATTAATTCGAAAAAGCCTGGAATGATCTGTTTTTCAAGCTGACAAGCCATAAAATACTGATCGGATATTTTGATAAAGGATTTGTCTGGAATATTAATTTTTCTTTTTAAGTAACGTTCGTAGACTTCCTGTAATGCCTGTAGATAAAGTTCAGCGATTACTTTGCTTTTGTTGTTTCTTTCTGCCAGCATCCGGCAGACATCATTCTCCCTCCAGCAAGTACTATCCAGCTCCTGCAGCTGCATCTTGAGTAATACAAAATTTTTGTGAAATTCAATTGCTCTTGTGATTGGACGAACCTGGACAAACTGAGGTGCTTCAGGATTAACAAATTCAACATCAGCGGGACCAAACTGAGAAAATATTTTTAAAAGCTGTTGCTCCAATTTTTTATATCGGGGAATAGTTGTTGGAAGAATGGCGCTAAAAGGATTGATGGTTCCAGAAGTCACGCCTTCGAATTTTCCGGAATATTCAACCAACATACTGGCCTTTGAAAAGCAAAAGGCAACACCCCACTGCTCTGCATCAATGTATTTCTGGACAATGACTTCGTCAACATCAGGGTTGTGGAAAAGTTGTTGAATTGAGGCAGGTACTTTATTTTTATGAATAGGCCCAATAGTGGAAAATTGTCCTGCTTGTGAGAACTCATCCTGATCTTCCATTTTTGAAGAGCTTCGCACCAGATACTGGCAAGTACCTTCAAGATTAAAGTGATAGTTATCATTTCTTTGTATCACCTGGAAATCAGGTACAGTAACAATACGGCTCAGAGCCTGAAGACGTGAGGCCTTGGTTTCTATGGGAGGATTTTCTGGTAGTATGGTCTCTTTCAGATCAGTCATAGACATTGTGAACAAAAATTATCAATAGAATAAACAATGAAAACAAACCAATCCCCCAAATGAGAAATTTTTTCTTATTGTTTTTAAATAATGAAAGAACAAAAAAGAAAAAAGATCCGACTAATAGTGAGCCCTTGGCAATAATAATGGCAATAATTGGAAAAAGGGGAAGCAGCGAGGGAACCGCATAGGCTGGCTGAATAAATGACAGCAAAAAAAACAGGCATGCTATATTTCGAACGTTCATAGGAATAACTTTTTTAATTTAT
>JALVAL010000227.1 GCA_027011205.1 Gammaproteobacteria bacterium | reverse complement strand
CCAGCAGTTCTCGCTAAGATGAACCATTGAGCTATAGCAACGTTTAACAAGCAGATGAAAAAAACTTTTCGCAGTAACTTTAGAAATACCAAAAAAATAAAATAAAAAGCTTGCATTTTGAGAAATAAGGGATCAAACTCTTGTTTTTCAATTAGTTAAATGGCTTCATGTTAAAGAATATCTCCCTTTTATCTTGTCGGCACTGTTAATTTTGGCCTCTCTAAGCAAGCAAAAAAAGCATTTGAGTTTTTCGGCCCTGAAACAGGCTGTCTCATCGCACTTTCATGCAATCAAAGATAACCGAGTACAAGGAAAGTGTGATTACAGTCAACACGATGTGCTTATGAGTGCTTTTGCCTGCATGTATTTTCAAGATCCTTCTTTAAGTGAATTTCAAAAACAGATGGAAGAGGAAAAGCATAAAAATAATTTACGCACGCTTTTTAATGTTGAAAAAATTCCTAAAAATAGTCAACTAAGAGATGTTCTGGATCTCATTCCATCCGAAACACTCGCACCTGTTTTTAAAGATTTATTTGAACGACTCAGACGACATAAACATCTTGAAGATTATGCCATATTACCCAACACATTACTCTGTGTGATTGACGGCACACAATATTATTCCTCTAAGCAAATTCATTGTGACTGCTGTCTGCATAAAGAACATAAAACGGGTGAGATAACCTACAGTCATGCTGTTTTACAAGGTGCCATTATGCACCCGGATAAAAAGCAAGTGCTCCCTGTTATGCCTGAAGCCATACAAAACAGTGATGGTACAAAAAAACAGGACTGTGAAAGTAATGCCGCCAAACGTTTTATAGCCAACCTAAAAAAAGCACATCCGCGACAAGGATTTATGATTTGTGGTGACGGCTTGATGTCACATCAACCCATGATAGAAGTCATCATTGAAGAAGGGATGCATTATTTGTTGGTTGCTAAACCTGGCGATCACACGTATTTATTTGAGTGGCTTGAAGCATTTTCTGAACTCCCATCAATGGACTGGATTGATGAAAAAGGTTGCCAACATCATTACCGGTGGAAAAACAATGTCCCTTTACATGGCGAAAAAAATGCCATTGAGGTTAACTTTTTTGAATATATCCTCACCAATACCGCAGGGAAAGTCACCTATCGAAATAGCTGGGTCACCGACATAAAGCTCAGTGAACATAATATTCAAACAATGACTCAGGCAGGTCGCTGTCGTTGGAAAATAGAAAATGAATGTTTCAACACATTAAAGAACCAGGGCTATCACATTGAGCATAATTATGGTCATGGGAAGAAACACCTGAGCTTTAATATGTATCTGTTGACCTTACTGGCTTTTTATTTCCATCAGATTTTTGAATTAACAGATGGTGCTTACCAGGCTTGCCGTAAAAAGTTTGGCTCCAAAAAATTAATGTGGGAAAAGTTCAGGGGGGTGATCACATTTTTTGTGATGGACTCCTGGGAACATTTAATGGACTTTTTACTGTATAGAGATGACTATGAGGAAATGAGGCCTATAAGAATAAGCAAATAATCAAACTGTCGGGAAAATACGCGGATTCAGCGTAGCATGTCCCGTGCCTGCTATTTAGAGAGAAATCATAAAATTTCTTTTTTAAGCTATCAGGCCACTAAAAAATGTTGATGTGAGCTCTATTTATAGGAATAAATTGTTTCACCGATTTTTGCTGTTAAAAAACAGCTGATTTTAAAAACCTTCCATTAATCTGTTATGATGTTGCTCTTTTATGACTCACTCTAGGACAAAAACTGAAGGCCTACAGCAGGAAAAAATGACCGAACGAAATTATCTGAAACCGCCCAAACGTCTGATGCGCCATGTTGGACGGGCAATTGCTGATTTTAATATGATTAAAGAAGGTGATAGAATTCTGCTGGGTGTTTCCGGCGGCAAGGATTCCCTGTCTTTATTATTAATCCTGCACCATTTAAACCAGTATGCCCCGGTCAAATTTCATCTCGGAGCGGTCACGGTGGATCCTGTGATTGAAGGTTTTGATCCATCCCCCTTAAAGGCTTATTTAAAGTCTCTCGGTATTCCCTATTTCTATCAGCAGCAGGCTATTTTAGAACAGGCGGAAGACGCCATGGATGGTGATTCATTTTGCTCATTCTGCTCCCGTATGAAACGAGGTATTCTTTATACTACGGCCAGAAAAGAGGGTTATAATGTACTGGCTCTGGCACAGCATCTGGATGATCTGGCACAAAGCTTTCTGATGTCGGCGTTTCATAATGGTAAACTGCAAACCATGAAAGCCAACTACACCATTGGTAGTGGTGATTTAAGAGTGATCCGCCCTCTGGTTTATGCCCGTGAAACCTTAACCACCGCCTATGCTGAAGCAGCCGGTTTACCCGTTATCCCTGACAGCTGCCCGGCCTGTTTCAGCATGCCCACTCAGCGGGAACATATGAAACAGCTTCTGGCCCAGGAAGAACAGCATAATAAAAGTTTATTCAGCAGTTTGTTAAAGACTTTGAAACCGTTAATGGCGGTTGATCATACCTAGCACGGCCTCTTACCCCTCAATAATCTCATAGTCATGGCTAATATCCACGGTCTGTGCCAGCATAATAGATGCAGAGCAATATTTAGTGGCCGACAGTTCAACCGCTCGTTGCACCATTTTTTCCTTTAACTCTTTGCCTGTTACAATAAAGTGAATATGAATTTTAGTAAATACCCTGGGGTCAGTTTCCGCACGTTCGGCACTCAGTTCGGCAACACAGTCCGTTACCTTCTGACGCGAGCGCTGTAAAATCAGCATGACATCAAAAGAAGTACAGCCGCCGAGCCCCATTAACATCATTTCCATGGGACGAATACCCAGATTTTTGCCTCCTAGATCAGGGGGGCCATCCATTACCACCGCATGACCACTGCCGGACTGCCCCATAAACATCATATTTTCAACCCACTTGATTCTTATGTTCATTTATTAAATCCTTCGCCTTATATAAATATGTCTCACTGTTTCGGATTATTTCATATAAATTAGAATAATATCTACAGATACAGATAATTAAATGTGAAATGCTTTAAAGATTTTTCATTTAAACATCACACTTTGGTATTTTCGTGCTATTCTAATAAATTAAGAAAAGTGGACTTTCTGTATATATAAAATCCCTTTCGGCCGATTTAACCTTTGGCAAACAGCATAAATAAAATAAGCAGATTAATATGTCGATTGTAAATTTAAAAGAAGAAAACCCCGCTATCACCGAATTTCTTACCTATTGCCATAAACGCAAATATCCGGCAAAGAAAACCATTATTCACGCAGGCACTGAATCAGACACACTTTATTATATTGTTAAAGGTTCTGTATCTGTTTTACTGGAAGATAAAGATGACCATGAAATAGTTCTGGACTATCTCAATGATGGTGATTTTTTTGGTGAAATGGGGCTGTTTTCCGAGCCCTCCAATCGCAGTGCCTGGGTAAAAGCCCGCTCAGATTCTGAAATTGCCGAAATCAGTTATACCAAATTTAACAGTCTTCGACAGGATTTACCCGATGTCCTGTTTGAAATATCCACTCAAATTGCCAACCGTCTGCGCAAAACCAGCCGCAAGGTCGGGGATCTGGCGTTTCTGGATGTCACCGGCCGTATTGCAGGTACCCTGCTTGAGCTGGCCAAGCAACCGGATGCCATGACACATCCCGATGGTATGCAAATCAAGATCACCCGCCAGGAATTAGGTAAAATTGTAGGCTGTTCCAGAGAAATGGCCGGGCGGGTTCTTAAAATACTGGAAGAACAGGAGTTAATCCACGTTAAAGGTAAAACAATTGTTATTTTCGGAACACGATAAACCAGCGATTAAAAAATACTTGAACAATTGTATTACAGGAAAATATAAATGAGTCTTGAAATTGATTATTATTCTGATGTGCTTTGTATCTGGGCATACTCTGCCAAAATTAAAATTGATGAAATAAAAAAACAGTTTTCAGAACAGATTCATATTAACTATATCTACAATCCACTGTTTGTTGATATGCACAATATGCTGGAAAAAAACTGGGTCAACCAGGGCGGTTTACAGGGCTATAATAAAATGATGCATAAACTGGGCAGTTTATTCCCTTATGTTGAAATACATCCAGAAATTGGTCTGAAAAATCTGCCCTGTTCCTCTGCATCCTGTCACCTGTTTTTAAAAGCCGTTGAGATTCTTGAGCAGGGCGGCGAGATACAGTCTCAGGATAAAAGCAATAGTATACTGGAACAAATAGACTGGTTAATCCGGCTGGGTTATTTCCGTGATGCAGAGGATGTCTCTCAGCACCGGATAATGATGTCATATGCGGAACAGCTGAAGATTCCCACGAACCGTCTCGAAGAGGTACTTAATAGCGGAGAAGCCATGTCAGCTCTGTCCGCCTGCACAACCAATGAGCGACAAAAATTTATTCAGGGCAGTCCCAGCTTTAGTATGAATGAAAACCGTCAGATACTTTATGGCAATATTGGTTATCATGTCATTGAAGCCAATATTAAGGCTTTGCTGGAAAAATCTGAAGATCAACCAGCCTGGTATTAGTCACTGGAAATAGCATGAAAAAATTATTCATTGCATTAGTTGTTCTGACCGCAGTTACTCTGGCTGCACTTAAAGGCAGCTTATGGTATCTGACTCAGCAATTTGTTGACAATCAGATCATTCAGGCCAAACCTTATGTTCAGATATCCTACAAAGATATAGAAACATCGCTTACCGGCAGAGCAAGGGTCAATAAATTAAAAGTTTTTATCCCCTCTCTTAATGAATCCATACATATTGAATCCATGCAATTTGTAGCTCCGAATTTATTCAGTTTAATGACTCTGGACAGTCAATTTAAAAACCAGGAGATTCCTGAATCTTTAAGCCTTATTGTACGGGGTATTTCCCTTAATTTAAATGGCAATATTATGAAGCTAATGGACAATCCGGATGCCGAACCCACCCAGATCGAGATTTTTTCAACCCTGGCCTGCGGTGATGTCTATCGTATTGGCAGAGAGGCTCTGCTGCAAATGGGTTATGAAAAGCTGGTCAGTGATTTATTTTTAAGCTATCAGTTTAAACCCAATAAGAAAACACTCTCCTATTCTATTCAATACAATATACAGGACATGGCCCAATTTAATATTTCAGGTGACTTATCGGGTGTATCCAGTCTGGATTCTTTTAAACAACAAACTGTTCAGGCGGGTAAACTGGTGCTCGATATCACTGATGAATCATATATTGAACGAAAAAATCATTTTTGTGCCAATAAAGAACATCTGCAGGTGGCACAATATATTAATAAACATAGCAAACAGGTTAAGGAATACCTGGCCTCATTTGGCATTACCCCGGAAGACGGCTTATTAAATGCTTATAAAACCGTACTGGAAAAGCCCGGCACAATAACATTTGAAAGTGACTTAAGCCAACTTAACGGACTGCAGGAAATTCAGACCTTTATGCCTAATGATCTAATTCAGTTTATTCGCCTGCAGCTTTATGTTAATGGTAAACGCATTAATGAAATTTCTATTGATATTGACAAAGACAAGCTGATAGAAGTTACTACCAATAAAGAGATTGAACTTGAAACACCGGATCAAATTGAGAAGAAACAGGCCATTATCATTAAAAAATATCGTCCTGTTTCCATCACCAATCTAAAAAACTTTAATGCCTATAGAGTTAAAATTGAAACCCGCAAAGGTAAACATTATAAAGGGACTCTAAACGCATCAGATCCTCAGACCTATGAGATTATTTCCCGTATGCGCTCAGGCAATATCTCTTATCATATTGATATCGGGGATATTAAATCTGCCCAGGTCTTTTTCTGAACAATTAGATATTAGCTGCTGTTACAGCCCCTGGACTGTGACAGCACCTTATAAATAGCACTAGTTAACCGGCTTAGCTCATCAGGCTGAATGATATAAGGCGGCATAATATAAACCAGTCTATTAAAAGGTCTTATCCAGACTCCCTGTTTCACAAATGCCGCCTGTAATACAGCCATATTCACTGGCCGATATAACTCCACCACACCGATGGCACCCTTAACCCGAACCTCTTTAACAGCAGGCAGACTGCGGCATGGTTTCAGCTCTTTATACAACTGCTGCTCTAGCTGTGCTACTTTATTCTGCCAGCAAGAACTCAATAACAGTTCAATACTGGCATTAGCAACAGCGCAGGCCAGTGGATTGGCCATAAAAGTCGGACCGTGCATTAGTACACCAGAGCCATCAGCATTGATTCCATCAACCACTTTTTTACTGCTTAAGGTTGCTGCCAGTGTCATATAGCCGCCGGTCAGGGCTTTACCCAGACATAAAATATCTGGTACGATTCCTGCCTGTTCATATGCAAACAATGTCCCCGTACGTCCGAAGCCGGTAGCAATTTCATCAAGGATCAATAACACATTATATTGATCACATAACACTCTCAGTTGCTGTAAGTATTGCGCACAGTAAAAATGCATACCTCCTGCACCCTGAACCACAGGTTCAATAATAACGGCACAGATTTCATCCTGGTGTTTGTTTAATAAGACTTCCAGCTCATCAATATTTGTCGAGCCATCATCATTGCATTCAGGCTGAGGCGCAAAAATCTGTTGCGGTAAAATATCACTAAACATGGTATGCATGCCATTAACCGGATCACAGACTGACATCCCACCCAGAGTATCACCATGGTAACCGCCGCAAACGGTCAGGAGCTTCTGTTTATTTCTATTGCCCAGGGCATAAGCGTACTGAACTGCCATTTTAATAGCCACTTCCACTGAAACTGAACCGGAATCGGCAAAGAAAACGTGCTGCAGGGGTTCTGCAGTTATATCAATGAGTATTTTCGCCAGTTCTACCGCCGGTCGATGAGTCAGTCCCCCAAACATAATATGGGACATAGACTGAAGCTGCTGCTCAATCGCCTGATTTAAAACAGGATGATTATAGCCATGAATAGCTGCCCACCAGGAAGACATAGCATCAATCAGTTCCCGGCCATCGGCCAGTTTTATTGTTACACCACTGGCGGATTCAACCGCATACACTGGCAAAGGATTCCGCATGCTGGTATAAGGATGCCAGATATGTTCCCGGTCATAATCCAGCAGATTTTGAGTGCTTTTCAATGGCATTTTTCAGGAATCAAATATCAGGCATTAAAAAGTTCAGCCAGCTTGTCCCCGGGCTGTTCCGCACGCATAAAAGATTCACCGACCAGAAAGGCATTCACCTGATGTTTACGCATTAAGGCCACATCTTCAGGTCGATGAATGGCACTTTCAGTTACCACAATACGATCATCGGGTATATTATCAAGCAGTTCAATGGTGGTATTTAAACTGGTTTCAAAAGTTCTTAAGTTACGGTTATTAATACCCATTAAACGGCTAGAAAGTTTAAGCGCCCGTTCCAGTTCTTCTTTATCATGCACTTCAACCAGTACATCCAGTCCCAGTTCATGAGCAAGAGAGGAAAATTCACTTAATTGAGTATCACTTAAACAGGCCACAATTAATAAAATAGCATCGGCACCAATTAAACGGGCTTCGTAAATCTGATAAGGATCAATAACAAAATCCTTACGCAATACCGGTAAAGTACAGGCATTGCGAGCTTCCTGCAAATAGGCATCACTGCCCTGAAAAAAGTCAATATCAGTCAGTACCGATAAACAGGCTGCCCCACCCTGTTCATAGGATTGAGCTATTTCTGCGGCTACAAAATGTTCCCGAATCAGACCTTTGCTGGGCGATGCTTTTTTTATTTCTGCAATAACGGCAGACTGACCTGCATCTATTTTTTTTTCAATGGCCCGTACAAAACCACGGGGTTCAGCCATATCCTGTATCGATGAAATAATAGATTCCAGAGGACGTTTAGCACAGAGCGCATTAACTTCCACATGCTTACGTTTTAAAATTTTAACGAGAATATCGGGGGTTTTCATAATAAGTCTTTAGTCTTTAGTCTTTAGTCTTTAGTCTTATGACTTAAAAGACTGGGTTAAACTGGCGAGTTGTTCCAGTTTTTCTTTTGCCGCACCGGAGCTGATGATATCTCTGGCCTTATTAATTCCTTCCTTGAGGTCTGGTGCCAGTCCTGCACAATAAATTGCGGCACCGGAGTTCAGACTTACAATATCACGTGCTGCCCCCGGGGTATCACTTAATACTGTCTGCATCATGGCCAGCGACTGTTCAGCGCCGGACACAATAATCTCCTCAATGGTAGAGCATGACAGATCAAACTGTTGCGGATTAATGGTGTACTGGCTGATCCGACCATCTTTTAATTCACACACATAACTGTCACCTGCCATACTGATTTCATCCATACCATCAGCAGAGTGCACCACCATAACATGATCACTGCCCAGATTTTTTAACACAATGGCCAGTGGCTCCAGCCATTTTTTATCAAACACGCCCAGTAACTGATTCGCCGCACCGGCAGGATTGGTCAGTGGCCCCAGTAAATTAAAAATAGTTCTAATAGCCATTTCCTTTCGCGGGCCAATGGCATGTTTCATTGCACTATGGTGCAATGGTGCAAACATAAAACCAATACCCAGTTCCTTAATGCATTGCTCCACCTGATGCGCAGAAATATTAAGATTAATGCCTGCCGCTTCAAGAATATCCGCACTGCCTGAAGTACTGCTTACGGAACGACTGCCATGTTTAGCAACCGTTGCGCCTGCTGCAGCAACCACAAAACAGGAGGTAGTGGATACATTAAAGGTATGCAGACCATCACCACCGGTACCCACAATATCAACAATATTCGAACCTTCGACTTTTACCGGTATGACCAGTTCCCGCATTACGCTGGCAGCAGCGGTTATTTCATCCACGGTTTCCCCTTTCATACGCAAAGCCACCAGCAATCCCGCTATTTGTGCTGCCGTTGCACCACCGGTCATAATCTGACGCATGACTTTTTCCATATCCAGGATTGCAATATCCTGATGTTCGACTGCTTTGGCTAAGGCAATTTTAATATCCATGGGTTTATTATCCAGTTGTGGTTTTGTCGGCTCAATTTCCTGACTCGAGGCAACTAACTAAGAACAGGTATTTAAAAAATTCTGCAGCATATCATGGCCATGCTGACTTAAAATGGATTCCGGATGAAACTGAACGCCCTCAATGGGCATAGTTTTATGCCTGACAGCCATAATTTCATCCATCTGCCCGTCTTCAGTTTCTGTCCAGGCGGTAATTTCAAGACAGTCCGGCAAAGCTTCTTTTTTTATTACCAGAGAATGATAACGGGTGGCTTCAAAAGGGGATTCCAGCCCTTTAAATACCCCCGTATTATTATGATGCATCATGGAGGTTTTACCATGCATGATTTCTCTGGCATGAATAATTTTACCGCCAAACGCCTGACCAATACTCTGATGTCCCAGACAAACACCTAAAATAGGAATTTTTCCTGCAAAATAATTAATTGCCTCAATGGAAATACCCGCTTCATTAGGAGTACAGGGCCCCGGAGATATCATCAGATGATCCGGATTCATCTGTGCTATCTCAGTAACACTTATTTCATCATTTCGAAATACCAAAACATCAGCCTTAAGTTCACCAAGATATTGCACCAGATTGTAGGTAAAGGAGTCATAATTATCTATCATCAGCAACATAAATTATTCCTCCCCGCACTGACTGTTGACATTCGAATCCAGGCCGCATTCGGCCATAGCAACAGCACGAAACACCCCTCGCCCCTTATTCATGGTTTCATCCCATTCATTACGTGGTATAGAATCAGCCACAATACCTGCACCTGCCTGTATATGTAAGCGTTTATCTTTAATA
>JALVAL010000226.1 GCA_027011205.1 Gammaproteobacteria bacterium | reverse complement strand
AACCAGTACACTGGAAAGCAATCTCCCTTAGAATATCTACAAGAGCCTGTCCGGTCAGCGGCCTGTTCGATAATACAACCATGTTTAACAATATACAGACTGTTTACCACACCATCTTCAGGCACAATAACATCTTCACCTCTGGCATAAAAAACCTGTTCCAGATGCATGGCCAGATATTCCTGATGGGCAGGCAGCATCCCCATAAAGGGTTCATGCTGGGATAAAAAATTGAGTACTGGTTTTAATGGTGTAGTTGTTTTGCTCATGGTCTATCATATATATTTTTGTAATGCCTTATTTAAACAGGCAAAATTAAGACCACATTTATACTTTAGCTTATAAAACAATTACCTGGACGAAAAAAAAGCCTGATTCAGCGCTCTTTTTTCTTTATTTGTTACTTATCGTAACAATGAGGGTAACAATGGGGGTAACAATGGGGGGTAACTTTATGTTGATCTCTTATTCCATATCAATGGCTAAAAAATTTTCAACATGATAGATTATGTCTGGAGCCTGGGGATGTTGATCTGAATAATTATAAAAGAGCAAAAAAAATGAAAAATCGTAAAATCGGACAGAAAATTTCCTGGGTTATTGCAATATTCTGCTATTGCCTTTCTGCTGTTGCAGCAGCCTATGCAGTTTACTGGAATATAGAATACGATACCCAGCACCCTATTTTTGCCAGTCTGATAGCCAGTGTCATTTTTTTAATTGGCTGCGGGATTGTACTGCATGTCATTGCCAATACCAATCTACCGAATTTAAAACCTGGTTCTGATTGATTTTAAGCAGCTTACATCAGGGGCTGTTGAGCTGTTAGATGTTAAGCTGATTTAAAATACCGCAGCTTCTTATTTTTTTCGTTTTGGTATTTTCAGTCGACTTCGCTTTTCCCATAATGTCTTGCGGCTAATCCCCAATTGTCTGGCCAGTTCAGTTTCTGTTAAATGTTTATTTACCCTTAAAAAGTGCACCATATAGTCATCCAGAGACAGGTTATTCTCTCCGTCTGTTATTTTTTTAGCCTTATCTGAGGCATCTATTGTACCAAATAATGACAGATGCTCATCAGTAATTTCATTACCATCTACCAGAATCAATGCCCGTTCAATGACATTTTGCATTTCTCGAATATTGCCCGGCCAGTGATACTGTGCAAACAGTGTTAAAGCCTTATCAGAAAACTGCACCGGTTCTCTGGCCATTTTGCTAGCCATATCCTGTAGAAAATACTTCGCCAGTTTAATAATATCCTCACCCCGCTCCTTAAGCAGGGGGACCCGAATATCAAACACATTTAGACGAAAATACAGGTCACTGCGAAATATTTCTTTATTGACCATCTGCTGCAAATCTTTATGGGTTGCCGCAATTAAACGAATATCAACGCTACGCGATTGTGTAGCACCTACTCGTCTGACTTCGCCCTCCTGCAAAACCCGTAATAAGTGTGCCTGCACCTCCAGAGAAAGCTCACCAATCTCATCCAGAAACAGAGTGCCGCCATCTGCTGCTTCTATCAGACCGGGATGGTCCTTATCAGCTCCGGTAAAAGCACCTTTATTGTAACCAAACAGTTCAGATTCAATCAGGTTTTCTGCAATGGCTGCACAATTAATACTGATCAAAGGTGACTCATATCGCTGACTGTATTCATGAATCGCTCTGGCCACCAGTTCTTTACCTGTCCCAGTTTCACCCAGGATCAAAACCGAGGTATCCATAGGGGCCACTTTATGAATTCTCTTATTTACTTCCTGCATCATGGGACAATCCCCTATCATACCTGATACCTGATAGTTGCGTGATAATTCATTTTTTAAAATGGTATTTTCCAGCTGCAGCTTTTTTTCTTTCAGTATCCGCCTTATCATTAACAGCAACTCGGCATGATCAAAGGGTTTGGATATATAATCTATCGCACCCAGTTTCATTGCTTCCACTGCCGAACTGACACTGGCATAACTGGTCATAATAATAATGGGTATATCAGGGTACTGATTTATCAGACAGGTACCCGGTTCCCCCGGCAGTCTTAAATCACTCAGAATCAAATCACAGGCCTGTCTTCCCATGATCTGACTGGCTTCTTCCACCGTTTCAGCAAGCTCTACCTGAAAATTGTTTTTTTCAAGTAAGCGCTTTAATGACTCTCTGATTAACGGCTCATCATCTACCACCAGAAGTGTTGGCATTTTAGTGTTCCCTGCTGCTCTGTTTAGTTAATTCACAAACAGACAAACTTATTATAAATCTGCTGCCCCGATTGTGATGATTATTAATATTATCCACTACTTTTATGTCTCCTCCATGATCATGAATAATATTGTATACAATGGACAATCCCAGTCCCATTCCCTCACCAGCCTCCTTGGTGGTGAAAAATGGTTCAAATAACTGTTTTTTGTCAGCATCTGAAATACCTTTACCCTGATCGACAACTTCGATAATTATTTTATCCTGATCATTAACAGAGCTTATGGTAATTGTTTCTTCATTCACAGATGCATCACTGGCATTATTAATTAAATTAACAAACACCTGTATTAACTGCTGTTCATCGCCACTGAGAATATGTTCATCAGCACATTGATTAACAATAGACTGATGCTTGATCTTATGACTCAAAGTTACCAGATGGATTGCCTCATCGGGTGTGATCTGGCTCCCTCGCCCAAACAGGGGCATTTTATGCAACCATTAGCTCAATAAAGGAGTCATCATTTGCAGCTTTTTTTGGATAGAGACTTTTTTGTTCTTCTTTGATATAAAAATCAACAAAACGATCCCAGTCACCATTTAAATGAATACAGCGTATATTCAGCATGGATTTTGCCCCCTTCATTATCC
>JALVAL010000225.1 GCA_027011205.1 Gammaproteobacteria bacterium | reverse complement strand
ATACTGATAATAAATAAAACACAGGCAATAAATGTAATTATATAAGCCATTAGAACCCCATATGATGTATTTGTTTAATTATAACTGTTCCAGAAGGGCTGGCAATTGATTTAGTTGATCTATCTCTAGTAAAGCTGAATTAAGCGGCGGAACATTTTCCGGCCAGGGAATATGGTGACGGTTTAACCAGATTCCCTGGATACCGGACTGTTGAGCACCGATTATATCGGTAACGGGATCATCACCAATATGAATAATTTCATCTGTAGTTAATTGTTCACGTTCCAGCAGTGATTCAAAAACCAGAGGGTGAGGCTTTTGTTGCCCTGCTTCCGCTGCAGACCAGGAAAAATCCAGTAAGTGTCCCAGACCAATCCGATAAATATCTGCATTGCCGTTACTTACGGCACCTAGACGATAACGGGCTTTAAGTTTTTCAAGCGTCGGCAGCACATCATTATAGAGATTGACCTTATTACGTTCTCTGATGTAAAGTTCAAACGCTTCATTGATAAACTGTTGCTCCTGGTGCGGATGATAACCCAGTTCTCTGGACAGTTCAGTAAAGGATTTTTTCCTTAATCTGGTCAGATCATGGGCAATATGCGGATGGTTTTTTGCCAGTAACAAACGCTTCTTGCGTAAATCTGTTACACTGTATTTTTGACTAATTTCAGGATGATGCTGGGCAAACCACTGATACAGGTTTTCTTCTGTACGTTCGATGGTGAGCCGGTTAGGCCAGAGCGTGTCATCTAAATCAAAGGTGAGTAATTTTATAGCCATATGTCTGAAAATGTCCCCGGTTGGCAATTATTTTTACCTGGCACCTCGTAAGGCCCTATCCATAAGGTCGAGGATGGCAGGGGTAACAACTATTTCCCAAACGCCTCGTCTTTAACCTTGTATTTTTAATATACAAGGTTAAAGACTAAATTGCAGGGTTTACTACAGCAGAGTGGTTGTAGAAGTCTATGCAACTCAATGATATTATAAAGGAATTAATATAACAGGACAAAAACAGAAAGAAATGGCGGAACGGACGGGACTCGAACCCGCGACCCCCTGCGTGACAGGCAGGTATTCTAACCAGCTGAACTACCGCTCCGAAGTGGTGCGTATTATAAGATACTGAAAAATAAATACCAGTCCTTTTGTTAAAAAAATAAGAAAATTCTGCTTTACCCGGCACTTCGTAAGGCCTCGTCCTTAAGGTCGAGGATGGCAGGGGTAACAACTATTTCCCAAAAGCCTTGTCTATTAAGGCTCGGTGCTGAGCTTATGAATGGACATTAAATAATAACTATCAACTAAATATATGCTGAATATACCTCAAAATTCCCTGCTCATTATGTTAACCGTATTAGCTTTGCTGGTCGTGGCATCGTTGTTCCGGTTAATAATAGAAAAAAATCACCCGGAAAAAGACTACACCGAGCTGCGGCAGCGGATTCAGTCCTGGTGGTGGATGATTGGGATCTTATTTGCCTGTATGAGTCTGGGAACCCAATACACCATAATCCTGTTTGCTTTTATCAGTTTCCTGGCTTTAAAGGAATTCCTGTCTATTGTCCCGACCCGACAGGCGGATCGACGTATTATCTTCTGGGCTTATCTGTCTATTCCCCTGCAATATTATTTTGTAAGTATTCAATGGTATGGCATGTTTATTATCTTTATCCCCATCTATATCTTTCTTTTTCTGCCCATGAGGATGGTATTAACGGGTGAAACAAAAGGCTTTATTCGTGCTGCCGGTGTTATGCACTGGGCTATTATGTTAACGGTGTTCTGCCTGAGTCATATTGCTTATTTGCTGGTATTGCCAGAGAAAAATATTGATGCAGGTAATATCGGGCTGGTGATCTTTTTAATCTTTATGACCCAGTTTAATGATGTCTGTCAGTATATCTGGGGTAAAACTCTGGGTAAGCATCCTGTTATTCCTAAAGTCAGCCCGAATAAAACCTGGGAGGGTTTTCTCGGCGCTATGCTGACTATTACTCTGGTTGCTGGTTTTATCGGTCCTTACCTGACGCCGTTATCAATAAAACTTAGTCTGCTGGCCGGATTAATTATCAATGTCTCTGGTTTTATTGGGGATGTGGTTGTTTCAGCTATTAAACGTGATCTGGAAATTAAAGACAGTGGTGCTCTGATCCCCGGGCATGGTGGGATTCTTGATCGCTTTGACAGTCTGATTTTTACAGCGCCGCTGTTTTTCCATTATCTGCGCTATATCGCTTATTGAGTATTATCGTGGTATAAAATGAATAAAGTTTTAAAAATATTATTTTTTGTATTATTAATAAAGCCTCTGGTACTGGTTGTTCTGGGCTTAAATATCCGGGGAAAGAATAACCTGCCTCAAACCGGACCGGCGATAATAGCGGCCAATCACAACAGCCATCTGGACACACTGGTATTAATGAGTCTCTATCCCTTGCACCTGCTGCATAAGATCAGACCGGTGGCCGCTGCAGATTATTTTCTCAGTACGCCGCTGCGTGCCTGGTTTGCGTTAAATATTATCGGCATTATTCCCCTTGAAAGAAAACGCCGAGTGGCTCGTAAGGAATTGTTTTCTGGCTGTCATAAGGCTCTGGATGATGAGGATATTTTAATTATTTTCCCCGAAGGAAGCCGCGGCCGACCGGAACAGATCAGCAACATAAAAAAAGGCCTGTTTTATATTGTCAATGAGAGAAATGACACCCCGGTTATTCCGGTTTTAATGCATGGGCTCGGTAAGGCTTTACCCAAAGGAGAAGCCTTGCTGGTGCCTTTTAATTGTGATGTTGTGATAGGGAATTTACTGCCTCAGGCTGAAACAGCCGGAGATTTTGTGACTCAGCTGGAACAAACGTATCATGAACTCAAACAATATTGTATTACCCTCAATAATGAAACAGATTAATTGAATAAAGTATTTACCCAGCACCTCGTAAGGCCTTGTCTTTAAGGTCGTGGATAGCAGCGGTGACAACTATTTCCCAAAAGTCTCGTCTTTTTAAGGCGAGGTGCCGGGTTTACAATGACGGCATAAAATCGGCTCTTTACACACAATCTAAATTTGCCCCACATCGGTCACAATGTTATTCTTTTCTATCTGCCATAATGATTTTTATTTCAGGTTTTGTATATGAGCGATATAACTGTTTCACAACTCTGGATCTACCCTGTCAAATCCCTTAAAGGGATATCTCTTGACAAGGTGCAACTGGAAAAAAGAGGCTTTCAATATGATCGTCGCTGGATGCTGGTGGATGCTAATAAGCGTTTTATCAGTCAACGAGTGTATCCTGAAATGGCTTTAATTGAGACAGAATTATCTGAGTTTGGGGTATCCGTCAGAGCTCCGGATATGCCGGTATTAATTATTCCTTATCCCGATAGTCAGGCCGGAATTTATGAAGAGGTAGAAGTGCTGTGCTGGAAAGATCAGCTGCAGGCTCAGCATATTAATACGGCTATTGATAACTGGTTCAGTGAATTTCTTAATGTTGACTGTGAGCTGGTGTATATGCCGGACAATTGTGAACGTCCTGTGGATACAAATTTTGCCAAAAATAAGGAAATTACCAGTTTTTCAGATGGTTTTCCTAATCTACTGCTCAGTGAAGCATCATTAAACGATCTGAATTCAAAAGTGGATATAGAACTGACCATTAATCGTTTCAGGCCTAATATAGTGATTGCCGGTTGTGAGCCTTATGGTGAGGATGCTTTAGGACATTTTAAAATTAACAATATTGATTTTTATGCCGTAAAGCCATGTTCTCGTTGTGTGGTGACAACTGTCAACCCTGAAACCGGGGTAAAAGAGAGTCAGGAGCCTCTGGCCACTCTGGCAAAATTTCGTAAACAGGGACAAAAAGTATTTTTCGGGCAGAATTTGTTACATAAGTTGAATTTTGTGACCGACAACACACTTTCTGTAGGTGATAAACTTGAAATTATCGAGTCTTCTGCTTCTCCTGACTTAGACTGATTTCAACTAGGTTCTTATCCACAATTCCTGTGGATAACTTTGTGGATAAACTTGGAGTAACCGTCTGCAAGGCTATTATTGTTAGCATTTGTTACAATTTGATTATAAATTATTCACTTCAGTAAGATAAAAATAAACACTTAAAAAACAATGTCTTATAAAAGTATGAAAAAAAGCCATTGACAATAAATCTATTCAGGTGGATGCTGATGCAGTTTTTAAAGGCCATGGCATGAATTGTGTAAAACTTTTCCTGGATGAGAGAAAGTAATTTCTTAAAACAGTAAAATAAAACAGAGACTTGGCCGGGTTTGTTCGAGAAAAAATAACACTTTATCTACTAACTTCAGTGTAGGCTAAATGATTCTTAAATGAGTTAATAAATGACAATAAACAATCAATCTGAGCAGGGACTTTCCGTTCAGCACCTTACTTGTGAGCGAGGTTACCGTGAATTATTTAATAATTTATCATTCCAGCTTTCACCTGGAGAAATTCTGCATATAAAAGGTGAGAATGGAGCCGGAAAAACCAGTTTACTGAGGATTATTGCCGGGCTGGCTTTGCCTGTCTGTGGTGAAATTACTCTGGATGGTTACAATACTCGAAAATATCGCAGTGAATATAATGAAAAACTGGCATTTATGGGACATAAAGCGGGCATTAAGCTGGAATTAACAGCGGTTGAAAATATCCGCAGTCACTGTGATCTGGCCTCTGGACGTTCACAACAGCAAATTATGGATACCCTGGAAAAAGTTGGGCTGTATGGTTTTGAAGAAATGTACTGTAACCAGCTTTCTGCCGGCCAGAAACGACGGGTGGCACTGGCTCAGATTATTTTATCGCAAACCCGCTTATGGATTCTGGATGAACCTTTTACCTCTCTGGATGTCATAGCTGTTGATTTCTTTTTAGAACTCATTCAGGAACATGTTTGTCAGGGTGGCATGGTTTTATTGACCACTCATCAGGAAGTGACTTTAAAGAACTGTACTATTAAATATCTGCAATTACCTGCAGGCAGGTTTAGTTCCTCCTGAACAACAGGAACTGTTGAGCTTAATATCGGAAAGATCAACAGTCCTCTGGTATTTAAAATACTTGGATGTATTTTCCGAACCATGTAAAATAGCGTTTTTGTGATAAAAACTCTTTATTTTTAATAGCCTTACAAAGATTATGTTTTTAAATACGTTAACTTTCCTGGCTGTTTCTATCGCATTTTTATAATACTGGAATTGTTCACGGAAATAGAGCTTTTTCTGGAATATCTTATTAATAGTAGTACAGGGAAATACTTTGTATAAGGCTTTTTTTAATCTCTTAAAACGTGATTTACGACTGGCATTTCGGCATAAGAGTGAGATACTTAACCCGTTGTTCTTCTTTGTCATTGTGGTCACACTTTTTCCCCTCGGGATCAGTCCGGAAAAACAGATGCTGGCAGAAATTGGACCGGGTATCATCTGGGTTGCTGCTTTACTGGCCGCCATGCTGTCACTGGATTCGCTGTTTAGGTCTGATTTTGAGGATGGCACGCTGGAGTTGATGCTGCTCAGTGAATATCCACTATCGGTATTGATCCTGGCGAAAATTGTGGCTCACTGGCTGATCACAGGCTTTCCTATTATTATATTTTCGCCCTTACTGGGGACGGTTATGTTTCTCAGTAATGATGCTATTGAAACACTGATGATTACCCTGTTACTGGGTACTCCAATTCTGAGTCTGATTGGGGCAATCGGTATGGCTCTGGTGGTGGCACTTAAACGGGGTGGTATGCTGTTATCATTGCTGGTGCTGCCTTTATATATACCGGTGCTGATTTTTTCCTCCAATGCCGTAGGCAGCAGTATGGCCGGTCTGTCTATTAGTGGACAGTTGTATTTTCTGGCTGCCTTTTTACTTTTCTCTCTAACGCTGGCACCAGTTGCCGCCTCTGCTGCCTTAAGGGTGAGTCTCGAATGATGAAAGCCATCATGAAGTTTATCTACCAGTTTGCTTCACCAAAGCATTTTTATCGGCTGTCTGGGAAAATTATTCCGTGGTTTGGCTGGTTAGCCGCTATGTTATTAATTGCGGGCAGTATTGACGGTCTGTTTATTGCTCCGGTAGATTATCAGCAGGGCGACAGCTATCGAATTATCTTTATTCATGTACCGGCTGCGTGGATGTCTATGTTTATTTATATGGTGATGGCTATTTCCGGAGCCATAGCCCTGATCTGGAAAATCAAGCTGGCGGATGTGATTGCCAGTAGTAGTGCACCTATTGGAGCCGCATTTACTTTTCTGGCGCTGGTCACAGGTTCCATCTGGGGTAAACCTATGTGGGGTGCCTGGTGGGTATGGGATGCACGACTGACCTCGGAACTGATTTTGTTATTTCTTTATCTGGGCTATATGGCACTGGAATCAGCCATTGAAGACCCCCGGGCAGCAGCTAGAGCCTGTGCTATCTTAGCCATTGTAGGTGTAATTAATATCCCTATAATCCATTATTCTGTGGAGTGGTGGAATACTCTGCATCAGGGAGCCACGGTAACCAAATTTGATAAACCCTCGATTGATATCTCCATGTTAATTCCTTTGTTAATAATGGCGTTAGGTTTTAAACTTTATTATGGTGCTGTGGTCTTAATGAGAGCTCGCAATAAAGTTCTGGTTACAGAACAGAATAATCGCTGGGTTAAGGATATTATCAATCACTAAGATAAAGCGACCCAGGGATGTGCTTGAGCGTACCCGGAAATATAGGCGCTGCAGGCAGATACAGTAGTTTATGCTGAGTAATTACAAAAATTTTTATAAGAGAAATCATTATGATGGAAATGCTTCAAATGGGTAAATACGGGGCCTATGTCTGGTCTTCCTACGGCCTGGCACTGGTAATTATGGGCTATGTCGCATTTAAGCCTGTAGTTGACAAAAAAACTATTTTTAAGGATTTAGCCATGAAGTATCGTCGTGAAACTCAGACCAGTAAGCAGGAGCAGGCATGAATCCGAAACGTAAAAACCGGCTGATTCTGGTGTTACTGATCCTGGCCGGTGTTGGCGCAGCAGTGACATTGGGTCTTAAAGCGCTGGATCAGAATCTATTGTATTTTTTCAGCCCGACTCAGGTTAAAGCTGGAGAGGCACCTATTGGTCATTCTTTCCGTTTGGGTGGACTGGTACAAAAAGGCAGTGTCGTGCGGGAAAAAGATGGTCTGACCATTCATTTTGATGTTACCGATGGGGCTGAAACCATTGCGGTTACTTATACTGGTATTCTACCGGATCTGTTTCGAGAAGGTCAGGGCATTGTGGCCACCGGCAAGATTGATGGTTCTACCAAAGCCGGAAAAATGCATTTTATTGCTGATGAAGTCCTGGCCAAGCACGATGAAAATTACATGCCTCCGCAAGTTCAGGAAGCACTGGATAAAGCCCATGAAAACGGTAAGAAAAAACTGGCTGAAAATGCCGCTGAAGCCGCAACATCTCAGTCTATGCCAGGAGGCAATGCACAATGATACCTGAAATTGGGAATTTTTCCCTGATTATTGCTCTGTCAGTTGCATTATTTCTGGCCACTGTTCCTTTATATGGTGCACAAAAAAATAATTTACAGTTAATGCAGTTTTCACGTTATGCAGTGGTGGCACAATTTGTCTTTATTCTGATTGCTTTTATTGCACTGGTTTATTCTTTTACCGCAGATGATTTTTCAGTTAAATATATTGCCTCAAACTCCAATTCCGCACTGCCGATGATTTATAAGATCTCAGCTGTCTGGGGCGCTCATGAAGGTTCTTTCCTGTTATGGTTATTAATATTATCGTGCTGGACGCTGGCGGTTGCCTATTTTAGTAAAAGCTTGCCCATTACAATGACTTCACGGGTACTTTCAGTCATGGGCATGCTCAGCATAGGTTTTTTATTATTTATTATCTTCACCTCAAATCCGTTTGAACGGTTATTTCCGGCACCAATGGATGGTCGTGATCTCAATCCATTATTACAGGATCCGGGACTGGCAATTCATCCACCCATGCTTTATATGGGCTATGTGGGTTTTTCTGTGGTCTTCAGTATTACTATTGCCGGTCTGATTTCCGGTCAGCTGGATTCTGCCTGGGCTCGCTGGTCACGACCATGGACCGTTATTGCCTGGATGTTTCTGACCCTGGGAATCGCGTTGGGAAGCTGGTGGGCCTATTATGAACTGGGCTGGGGTGGCTGGTGGTTCTGGGATCCGGTTGAAAATGCGTCCTTTATGCCCTGGTTGATTGGAACTGCTTTAATACACTCGTTAGTGGTAACAGAAAAACGCGGTGCTTTTAAAAGCTGGACTGTATTATTAGCTTTAATCGCTTTTTCTCTAAGCCTTTTGGGAACCTTTCTGGTACGTTCCGGGGTGCTGGTTTCGGTGCATGCTTTTGCTTCTGATCCAACCCGGGGTTCCTTTATTCTGGCATTTTTGGTGCTGGTGATAGGTGGTTCTCTGATGCTTTATGCGATTCGGGGTTCATCCATGAGCGGTGGCGGGCATTTTAATCTGTTTTCCAAAGACACCTTTATGCTGCTGGGTAATATTTTATTATCCGTTGCCTGTGCGATGGTGCTGCTGGGTACCTTATATCCCTTGCTGGATCAGATGATTGATCTGGGTAAGCTTTCAGTCGGTAAACCATATTTTAATGCGGTGTTTGTACCCATCATGCTCCCGGCACTGGTGATTATGTCTATGGCGCCTTTAATGCGCTGGAAGAGTGACAGCTTTGGGCGGGTCTTTAAACAAATGCTGATACCTTTAGCCATTGCTTTATCGATTGGAATTGCGCTGTTCTTTATGGAAAAAGGTTCGATTATGATTGCCATCAGTGTTGGCCTGGCGGCTTTGATTTTTTCCAGTGTGGTAATGAGTATTATTAACAGGGTAAAAAACAAAGGGGCACTGGGGACGGCATTGAAAAAAATACCCTTATCCTTTTATGGTATGAATCTGGCCCATATCGGCGTGGCTGTCTTTATTGTCGGCGTCACCTTTACTGAATCCATGAGTCTGCAAAAAGACCTGCGTATGGAAACCGGAGATACCATCAGCCTGGGTGGATATTCTTTTACCTTTGAAGGTGCTGAAAGTCGTCAGGGACCTAATTATATTGCTTATGAAGGGGCTGTGAGTATTATTAATTCTGAAGGTGATGCCATTGGAACGATGACACCGCAAAAACGTGTTTATCAGGTACGTGGTATGCCTATGACCGAAGCTGGTATTGATGCTGGTCTGTTCCGGGATCTGTTTGTGGCTCTGGCTGAACAGCTTGACAATGGTGCCTGGAGTTTAAGGATTTATTATAAACCGTTTATTCGCTGGATCTGGCTAGGTTGTATTCTAATGGCCCTGGGTGGTTTTCTGGCCATTTTGGATAAACGTTATCGCTTAAGGGTGGCACAATGAAAAAACAGTTAATGACGCCGTTAATTATTTTCGGCCTGTTGGTGGTTTTGCTGCTTGTTGGTTTGATAAAAGCCAAATATATTCGAGATGTACCCTCACCGTTAATTGGTAAATCAACCCCAACATTTAATTTGCCCACTGTGGAAGATACACAGAAAACGTTTAATAGTGAAGAATTAAAAGGTCAGGTTTCACTGGTTAATGTCTGGGCCTCCTGGTGTGTTTCCTGTCGAGCTGAACATGAAGTGTTAAATTATGCGGCCAAAAAAAAAGGTATCAAGATTTACAGTGTTAACTATAAAGACGATCTGAATGATGCTCGTCAATGGCTGAAAAGCCGTGGCAATCCTTATGTAAAAAGTGCATTTGACAGTGATGGTCGATTGGGTATTGACTGGGGGGTTTATGGTGTACCGGAAACTTTTGTAATTGATCAGCAGGGTAAGATCCGCTACAAATTTACGGGACCGATTTATATAAACGATTTAGAAAATATTATTATTC
>JALVAL010000224.1 GCA_027011205.1 Gammaproteobacteria bacterium | reverse complement strand
GCCATTAGGAAAATCTATTGCTTTTGCCCAGACGATTGCCGAAAATGATCTGACTCAAAAACTGGATATTAAACAGGATGATGAAGTTGGTGTGCTGGCAAAAGCCCTTAATAATATGTCTGACAATCTGGTGCAGATGGTTTCTCGGCTGGCAGAAAATTCCACCACTTTAAATACTTATTCTCAGCAGATGAAACAAAATTCTGATGAAGTATCAGAAAGTATGGAGCAGCAATCTCGAAAAACCAACGAGGCACTGAGCGTCACTCAGACTCTTGTGTCCGATGCTGAATCGGTGGCTGATATGAGTATGGAAGCGGCACAAAGTGCTGCTAAAGCAGGTGATACTGCCTCTGAAGGTGGCGAAGTGGTTAATCAGGCTATTACCAGTATTCAGGAGATTGCGGATATTGTGAACCATTCAGCTATTTCAGTACAGGAGTTAAATAAACTGGGGGAAAATATCAGTAGTATTATCAGTGTCATTGAAGGCATTGCTGAACAAACTAATCTGCTGGCGCTTAATGCAGCCATTGAAGCTGCTCGTGCGGGTGAGCAGGGGCGGGGCTTTGCAGTAGTGGCCGATGAGGTTCGACAACTGGCTCAACGTACAGCAGAAGCAACTCAGGAAGTTTCTAAATCTATTAAATCTATTCAGGATAATACCCTGCGAGTATCACAGCAAATGCAAACAGGAACGGAACGTGCCGCCTATAGTGTGGAACTGGCTGGACAGGCCAGAGAAGCCTTGAGTGAGATTGTGAATCAGTCTAAAAATGTGGCTGGAAGAATTGATTCTATTGCTCAGGCATCTACTCGCCAGGCGGGTGAAATTGGACAGATCAGTCAGAATATTCAATCTATTGATGAATTGGCCACACAATCAAAAACGGCCATTGAGCAGGCTGCCAGTGTGGCACTGGATCTGGAAGGCAGCGCCAAAGCTCTGGAGGGACAGATTTCTTTATTTAAACTGGCTTGAGAGCTGGTAATTTTTTACCCGGTACCTCGTAAGGCCTGTCCTTAAGGTTCAGGGCATAAGGCTGTTGCAGTAGAGGGCAACTGATTTTTCCAGATTTAAGGCGAGATGCCGGGTTTACCTGACTAATTAGTGTGCATCAATAAACGGATGCACACTAATTACCAAACAGACTATTCCCGGCCGCCGAATGAAGTTATAATTTTATAAACACTGTTAACAGTGTTAACACTGAATTAGCGGAATATCCTCCCACCGACTGGTATAGGCAGGCGATCGATAAGCCTGCCGCATGGCCCATTTTTTATGCATGCCCTCTGCTGCCAGATAAATGGAATTCCTGCCATACTGGCGATTAATTTTATCCATAACCGCCATTAACTGATCGGTTTTTACTGACTGTTCAGGAGAAAATAAATCCAGTTGCTGATGTCGCTTGGGACTGAGTTCCAGCAACCCGATCCCGGCTTTCATATAAAACACATTGGCTTGTATCATCTGCTGAATAGTCTGCCGTGCAAGGGCTGAGATTATACGGGTATCGTCACTGGGCCAGGGTAATTGTACCACTCGGTTGCTATTATAATAATTGCTATGGTAAGTTGAACTATAGAGTAATACCTGAATGGAAGCGCTCAGAGATTCCTGAGCACGCAGTTTCTCACAGGCTCGGGCGGTATAAAGGCTGACGGCATCCAGTATCGGCTGAACCTGATCGGTTTTCCGGGCAAAGGAACGGGTGCAGTATATCTGTTTACGGGGATTGGGTACTTCCTCCAGTGACAGACAGCTATGGCCGTTAAGTTCTTCTATAATCCGTTCCACACAGACATTAAAATGTCGACGAATGTATTTTGGGTTGGCACTGGCCAGCTCCAGAGCAGTATAAATATTTAAATCCGCCAGCCGTCTGGCAAAGCGTGAGGAAATGCCCCAGATTTTATTGACCGGGGTTCTTTTTTTCATCCAGTCCCATTTTTTTGCATTATCGAGTACGCAGACCCCCTGGCATTTTGGAATATCCTTGGCGGCTCTGCTGGCCAGTTTGGCCAGAGTTTTAGTGGGTGCAATACCAACGCCTACCGGTAGAGCGGTATGTTTATAAACCGTCTCTTTAATTTTTCTGCCATAAGTATTGAGTGATGTACTTTTGGTATTGTCCAGAAATAAAAACATTTCATCAATACTGTAAATTTCTATATGGGCAGAAAATAATCGCAGTGTTTCCATAACCCGGTTAGATAAATCGCCATACAAAGGGTAGTTACTGGAAAATATATTGACTCTGTTCTGATGCAGCCAGGGTTTTATATTAAACATAGTTTGTAAATCACCAATTCCCAGAGCTTTTGCCTGAGCGGAACGGGCCACTATAAAACAGTCATTATTGGACAATACAATCACCGGTTTACCACGCAGATCCGGTCGAAAGACCTGCTCACAGGAAGCATAAAAACTATTACAGTCAACCAGACAGAACATACTCGTAAACCAGGCTCAGGAACGCGGCGGGGTATGATGGCGTATGGAATGAATAACAACGCCTTCTATAATCAGTTCAGAAAACTCACTAATGGGGACGGGCTTATAGTCCCGGTTAGCAGAGCGCAGGCATTGCTGTTGTTTGTCCAGAATTTTACAGGTTAACTGGCCATCCAGTGCAGCAATAACAATCTGCCCGTGCTGAGCTTCTAAAGAGCGATCCACAATGAGTAAATCCCCGTCAAAAATCCCCTGTCCTGTCATGGAATGGCCTTTGGCTCGTGCCAGATAAGTGGCAGCAGGGTGCTGGATCAGATAGGCATTCAGATCCAGGGAATGTTCCATGTAATCATCCGCCGGGGAGGGAAAGCCGGCAGGGACAGAATGTATAAACAGGGGTAAGG
>JALVAL010000223.1 GCA_027011205.1 Gammaproteobacteria bacterium | reverse complement strand
ATATTTACCATACTAAAATAAAAAGTTTTTAACTAAATCTGTTACAGAATAAAATACAATTGAAAAACAGAGCTGTATAAATTGATCGCAATATAATTACTCAGTGTGTTTAGAAATTAATGATTCTAATACGACTGAAAGCTCCTGAAATTGTTTATTTAATTTGTCCACTGGCAGTGCCTCAAGCTGTTCTGATCGTCCTAAAACCTCTATCTCTTTAAATGTTTTTGCTATTTCATTTGCACCTAATGCCGCACTTGAAGATTTCATACTATGAGCAGTTTTCCACAATTTTTCTGTATCACCACTAGCATGTAAATCTTGTAATTCCTGCAGTTTCAGAGGCATCTGTTGTAAATAATAGCTGACCATAGTGTTAATAATATCCGGCATACCGGGCTGTTGAATGGTGCGTAACTCCTCAATAACCTGCCGGTCAACTATCTCCTTATCATTTTGCTGTTTTGATAAAAGGTCAGATGTTTCAGGCAACATAACGGCAGAAGAAATGTGCGGAAGCCATTTATTCAGTATTTCCAGCAACTGTACCAGAGAAATGGGTTTACTTAAACAGTCATTAATTCCCGCATCCAGGTAATTCTTCTCAACATCATCAAAAACATTAGCTGTAATAGCTATGACAGGCGTTTCAGACAAATTTCTCTGATGCTCAAATAAACGTATTTCTCTAGTGGCAGTAATACCATCCATAACAGGCATGCTAATGTCCATAAAAACCAGATCAAAAGTCTGTTCTTTAAACAGATTCAGTGCTTCCAGTCCATTATTCGCAAGTATCACCTGACAACCAAAATAGTTTAAACTACCAATCGCTACTTCCTGATTCACCAGATTGTCTTCTGCCAGCAAAATACTGGCAGAAAAGTGAGTATTTTCAGGTTGAACGGTTGCCTGACTGGTTTCAAATTTCTGTAAGTCAGATTTATTTGCCTGATCTAACCAGACTGAAAACCAGAAAATTGAGCCAGTACCCGGTGTGCTTTCCACACCAATGCTTCCCCCCATCATCTCACACAACTTTTTAGCAATTGCCAGTCCCAGGCCGGTTCCGCTGTGCATCCAGTTTTGATCATGGTGTGCCTGAAAAAAAGCATCAAACAAATGTGCCTGCTTTTCCTGTGAAATTCCAGTACCATTATCTTCTACTTCAAAATACAGCTGAACTTTCTCCTTTTTTATCTGTTTCAGTCGGCAGTTAACGGATATTTTTCCATTAGCGGTAAATTTAATGGCATTACCCAGTAAATTATAAAGTATTTGATTCAAACGATTGGAATCACCAACAACCACTTCAGGCAAATCAGAAGAAATACTGGTGGTAAAATGAATACCTGACTGTTGAATACGTTCCGCAAACAAATGACCAATGTCTACAATCAAATTACCGGGATTAAAAGGCTCCAATTCCAGGTGAAGTTCGTCAGCCTCAATTTTTGAAAAATCCAGGATATCATTAATTATCGTTAATAATGTTTTTCCTGAATTGTGAATAGTCTGGGTATAGTGTAACTGTTTTTTATCCAACTGAGTTTGCATCAGCAAATTTACCATACCAAGAACACCATTCATGGGGGTACGTATTTCATGACTCATTGAAGCCAGGAAATTTGATTTTGCCCGACTGGCCTGTTCAGCAATTTTATTCGCTTTCTGCAACTTCTCTAAAGTCTGGGCTAATGCCTCATCCCGCTGGAATATCTGTTCCAGCATTAAATTAAAACCATCCGTTAGTTCACCTAGCTCATCATCATTATATTTTGCTGCTTTCAGTGTGTAATCCTGCTTATCTGAAACTGCTTTTATGGTAGCATTTAATCTACTGATGGGTTCTAAAATATAGTTTTGCAGCCAGCTTATTAATAAAAAACCCAGAAATGAAACCACCATCAGGGTTAGTAGAATTACCAGCGCCTGCCATTTAAGAGCATTGCTTATTTGAGATAAGTCACTGTAGATTCTGATGGTCCCAACCGTTTTACCTCTTTCTTTTATCTTTTGTTCCAGAACAAAATAGTCCGGATAAAAGTGATAACGTTCTTCTTTATGGCTGGCTTCTGGACTTATCCAGTTAAGTGCTTTATTTTGTTTGATCTTATTTAACAAACTTAAATGAGAAGCCTGTTTACTGTTATAGCTGGCAAAAATATTTCCATTGGATAAAACGATATCAGAAGAAATAATTTGTGTTTTTTCTGCCAGTGCTGCCAGATTTTCATTACCGGCACCAGTATCACCAAACATTATTGCTGCCTGTGAATTTAGACCTGTAATTCTAGCCAGTGAGGAAATAGAATTTACCAGGATAGTTTGATTCATATTATATTGAGATATAAAAAATGAAAATGCCGCCAGACTGACCACAACAAGACTGGTAATCATACTAATTGCAATAATTTTCTGTTTAATTGGTAAATATCGAATAGGATTATTCATATTTCATTTGATCTTTGACAGGCGTAATAGTTTGGAACTGACCTCTAACACCCCATATTTGACGTTAGTTAGATTAACTTCGATTATAATATGTTTTTTTATATAATTAAGATTTATCATTCCACCTTTTGCAAGAAAATCAGCATCCTCACCTACTGTTAATATATGCAGCTCAGATAAATATTTTAACGTCGAAATAGTTTGATTTTTATCTGCCGCACCAAAAAAAACAATATTGCATTGATTCATTTCATGTACAGTATCAACCTGCATAACTTTCAGTTTTCGTCGATTAAAATACTCATTTTTAACAATAGAACGTAAGTTTTTAAGAACCCGCAAATTACCCGAAACACAGTATAAAACTGGGGAATTTTTATTATTAAAAACCTGGCCAGGCCATTCTATATAAT
>JALVAL010000222.1 GCA_027011205.1 Gammaproteobacteria bacterium | reverse complement strand
ATTCTGACCTCACACCCACAAGGATGACATTATGCTGGTTTTAAAACGCCAGAATGGCGAAGCCATTCACATCAATAACGACATAAAAATCACTGTTTACTATCAACATGGCAAGCAGATTAAATTTGGTATTGAAGCCCCTGAACATATCACTATACTTCGTCAGGAACTGGTCAATACGAATTCAGGAAAAAATAGTACTTAAAACTTCAATTTGCTAAATTGACAGTTGTCGCTTAAAATCTGCGCATCTCAAAATTTTAAGTTTTAAGCAATAATTTATGATTAGTGAAAAGCAGAACCTCAGTCTTCAACTGGATCTTCAATGGCAAGATAAATTTGTTCATTACAAAGATCGGTATTTTCTGTTAAAAACCAATTTCTGGCGCGATGTTTACCCGGCTCAGCTGGATTATCAGATTAAACGGGCGAAATTAAATCAAAACATTCATATTGAATATGCTGCTGGAGATTTAATTTGCGAAGAATACAGTCAGAGTAATTTTAAAACCATCCCTCTGAGGACCTTTAATCAGCATTATCGTGGGCAAATCCCCATAATACCTGTGGTTGGGCGTTTTTATCCACGCGGCATGATTGAAGGGGTGGCGGGTTGTTTTAAAATGGACAACCGCCCGTTTCGGATTATTGGTAAAACAGATACCACACTGGATATAGATTTAAATCATCCTCTGTCTGATTTACCGCTGGAATTAACTGCAACCATTACCGATATTTTTGATGCCAATCAACAAAATGGCGGCCGTTGTAATGATATTGATGAGGTTGTCACCAGTGGCGGCCCTGGACTGCAGAAACTGCTGCAGGATAAACCCACAGATTTTTTTCAGGGAATGCCCTTTTTAAGAAAAATCAATGAAGATGATGTAGTTTTCTATCAGGCTATAAGCTCTACTCCGCCGGTTGATCGTGCAGCTATTGAGCAGCTTCAGCAATTTTATCAACAAAATCTCAGTACCGACCAGACTATTCTGGAATTAATGTCCGGTACAGATTCCTATATTCCGCAAAGCATAAAACCCGTTAATATCACCGGACTGGCACTTAAAGAAGATGATTTAAAAGCTAATAAGGATTTAAGTCAGTATCAGCTACATGATTTAAACCAGCAGCCCGATCTGCCTTTTAATGATCAGCAATTTGATACTGTTTTATGCTCTTTTGGTATTGAATATCTGATCCATCCAGTAGAAATTTTCAAGCAAGTTGCCCGGGTTCTCAAGCCCGGCGGGCAATTCCTGGTAAGTTTTTCTAATCGTTTTTTTGATAAAAAAGTCATCGCCTTATGGGATGACATTCATGAATTTGAACGCATGGGACTGGTGCTGGAGTATTTCCGGCAATCCCGGGAGTTTGAAGATTTGCACTGCGAGTCAATGCGGGGATTGATCCGTTATGATGATGACCCTTTCCCGGCAAAAAACGTCTTTTCCTGCCCCATGTTTATGCTCTCTGGAAAGAAAAAAGGATAACCAATGAAAAAAATAATTGCTCTACTTTTACTGAGTCTGCTGTTATTAACCGCCTGCACTCAGGAGTCTCAAAACAAAATCAGCCGTTCCATTCAAAACTGGACCGGAACTGATGGTGTTTTAGACATATACATGGGGGGAAAACTGGTTCAGCGGTTTATAAAAATTGACAAACTCTCCACTGCTCAAAGCACCTCCGGTAAAGAAGCCCGGGATTATCGCTTTGGCTACGGTTATCTGGATCAGAACTTTAACTTAAAGGTCGATGACGGCGAGAAAAAACTGTATTTTGAAATCAGCAATTTTTCCACGCCTTATATCTTTTATGAGTCTCCTTTATAGTTAGTGTGCATCCATTTATTGATGCACACTAGCCTGGCGGCACAAGGATGTGCCGCTCATTTTTGACGACCGTAAGTCGTTGAAAATGGAGCAAAAGAAAAATCACACTTTTTCTTTTGCGTTCCGGACAATTGCCAGGAAGACAATTAACCGGATGAACACTAGTTAAACTCATAAAGACTACAGGACTTAATGGCTCCAGATGCAGCCACTGTGGCACAGAACCCATCAAGATTTTCAGGTAATTGCAAGGTTTGGAACTGTATACTCCAGTCCGGCCTGAATTTTTCACTATCATGTGAAATTAATGCCGGTCGCTGTGGTAAAACAGTGAGACTAAATTGAGTTGGAGCTAAAGCCAGGCCACTGCCGATAACTTTCATATATGCTTCCTTGCGTGTCCATAAGTCATAAAATGCCTCTTTCTGATGTTCTTCCTCTACCAGAGAAAACAGAGCCGCTTGTTCTGTATTAGTAAAAAAACGTCGGCTGATGCCTTGCCAGTCCGTTTTACGGGCTGTATGTTCAATATCCACACCCAGCTCCAGATCCGAACTAAGCGCCAGTAATGCAACATTTTGTGTATGGCTTAAATTAAACTGCAGAGCCACTTTATCTGTATCGGGTGTAATAATATAAGGCTTGCCCTTATCGCCTTTTTTAAAAACTACTTCATGCAGTTCTAAGCCCAGATAACGAGCCAGTACCTGGCGCATAAAGCCATGAAATATTACAAATTGCTGCTGATGCTGAGGAAACTTAAAACGCAACGCCCTGACCTGCTCCTCATCGGATAAAACAGCAAAAAAAGCATCCTGATGATCAACCCATTGCTCTGCCAGACAATACCAGATATCAATCTGTCCATTACTTAAAGTACACGTATTAATAACACCCCCTCAATAATTCTAAAACCAGACTTACAACTTCCGACTTATTATATCAACAGTTCACATTCAGATTAATCGCTAATCAACTGATTTCTTTATTTATTGCCCCATTTTGGCTATAGTGAAACATAATTCCAAATAATTAGTAACAACTCTGTATAAATTAAAGCCGTTATATTTCAAGAGCCTAAAATATGAAACTTTCTAAAATCCGTCAGACCCGTTATCTGCTTCCGGACAGTATGACTAAAAAAAGCTTTCTGGATACTCTAGGGCAACATTTTATAGTCAAACAGATTGAAAATAACCTTGAAAAGTTTGCTCTTCTGGACAGTTTTGAATGGGCTTTATACGAACACCGGATAATGGCCGTACGACATGAAAACCAGCGTATAAGTTTATGGTTCGAAGAGGAAGACATTCTGGATCCTGATATGGCTCATAATATTGAGCATATTAGTGCCAAAACCCGTTTCTGGTGGGAATTTCCGGAATCCTCTGAGCGAGATATATTAAAAAAATTACTTGATCTCAGGGCTCTGTATCCGGTTTATGAAGCCATGTTAAGAACCGAACAATTTAACCTGATGGATGATGATGGTAAAATTCTGGTTTTTTGCCAGTTAATTACTATCAGCTATCCAGAGAATATTCGCACCCCGATTCTTCGAATGGCCAAAATCATACCGGTAACCGGTTATAAAACAGAAAATAAACAGGCCATTGAACTGTTGAAATCACTGGGCGGTTTTATTCCCCGCCTTAGTCCGATTGATTCTTTACTAGGTGCTCTGGGTATCACTCCAAAACCATTCTCCATAAAACCCGGATTAAAGCTGGATCCGAAAATATCCTCACGCACAGCAGCCAGTACGATTATATCCATAATGATTCACAAACAGCGCCAGACAGAACATGGGGTAATTAAGGATATTGACAGTGAGTTTCTGCACCATTACCGGGTGGCCCTGCGTATGATCAGAGCTGCCGTTGCTCAGCTTAAAGAAGTCTTTCCACCTCAGGATGTGATCTCACTGAAACAGCGTTTTGGTGCACTGGCCAGCGAAACCAATTATCTGCGTGATCTGGATGTGTTTATTCTCGATAAGGAGCGTTACATGGGTCTCCTGCCGCCCAGTCTTAAAGATGGACTATTACCCATGTTTAATGATTTTGAACAATCCCGTGCTGTAGAAGTTAAACGAATTGCCCGCTGGTTATCAAGCCGCGCCTACAAACAGGAAATGACCGAGCTGGAAACTCTGTTTGAAAATGGCTATTCTGCACTTGAAACACACTGGAGTGAACAGCCGATTATTGAACTGGCGGTCAGTAAAATACAGAAGCGCTATAAAAAAATACAAAAAGCGGCATCAAAGATTACTCATAATACAGCTGATGAAGACATCCATGAAATTCGTATTAACTGCAAAAAATTACGTTATTTATTGTATTTTTTTGGCAGTCTGTTTAATAAGAAACAGGTAAAAGTTGCCGGTCGTCATTTAAAAAAATTACAGAATACTCTGGGGATATTTAATGATTTAAGTGTTCAGACAGAATTTCTGGAAAATCACCTTGATCAAATCGAGCATCAATCCCGAAAAAATATTTTATTAATAGCCTCTCTTGGAGGCCTGATCTCCTCTTTGCATACCATGCAGATGCAGGAACGGGAAAAATGTATTGCTGCACTGGCAGTATTTTCTAATGGCAGAAATCAGGGGTTATTTAAACAGACATTTGTACTCCCTGTTACCAATAAAAAGGGGAAATCCAGCCAATGAAAGTTGTTGCTTCCTATAGTATTAAAGGGGGTGTAGGTAAAACGGCTACATCCGTAAATCTGGCCTATGCTGCTGCCCGTGCTGGTAATGAAACGCTGTTAATTGATCTGGATCCGCAGGGTGCTTCTTCTTTTTATTTTCGGATTGGCCCTGGAAAAAAACAGAAAAAAGGCTTCTTTTTTAACCAGAAAAATCACCTGTTAAAAAATATTCGGGGATCCAATTATAAACGTCTGGATATCTTGCCTGCCAACCTGTCTTTTCGTAATTTTGATATTATGCTCCATAGCATGAGTAAATCTAAAAAGCGCTTAAAAGAAATGCTGGATTTACTTAAAAATGAGTACGACCTGATTATTCTGGATTGCCCACCCAATATTAATCTGCTTTCTGAAAACGTTTTTAATGCGGCCGATTTAATACTGGTACCGGTAATTCCAACCACTTTATCTGAACGTACTTATGAACAGTTAATTCACTTCTTTGAAAATAATGGTTATAAAAAGAAAAAAATACAGCCTTTCTTTTCCATGGCTCAAAGCAACAATAAATTACACCATCAGACAATTAAAGAGATGGAAGACCGGTATCCGAATTTTATGAAAACCATTATAGATTTTTCTCTTGAAATTGAACGTATGGGTGTACATAGAGATCCAGTTCTGGCATACGCTAATAAAAAGAGTGCTGCACAGGCCTATCGAAAATTATTTAATGAAATTGTGACATCACTTTAATTCCCTCCATTACTACAGACAATTTTCTGAAGTAATGGAATAGAAAAAGGATTATATAATGCTGCAAATTGGTGCATTTCCTTTTCTTTTTAAAAAAGATAAATTGCATATTATGCTGATCACCAACAGCTCAGGTAAACAATGGATTTTACCCAAAGGAAACATTGAAAATGATCTAAAACACTCAGATGTTGCTGAACTGGAAAGTTATGAAGAAGCCGGTGTAAAAGGAAGTATTCTGGATAAAAAAAGTTATAAAGAATATGAAACTGCAGATGGTGATATATTACGTATTTATCCTCTTCAGGTTAAAAAAATACTGGATGAATGGCCAGAAGATTATTTTAGAAAAAGACAGCTGGTTACCATTAATAAAGCCTTAAATATGGTTAACCGTATAGAACACATTAAAGCCATAAAATATTTTTCCAGCCCGGGAAAAAGCCCGGTTTTTTAACAGAATGATACTTAACCATGCAAAGATTTGAAACTCATATCTGTCTTGTCTGTCAAAATGAAGAATTTAATATTACCCCTGCCCTGCATGCAGATTTCAAGCCCGGAAATGTCCTGTTAATTTATACCTCCTGGCATAAACAAAAAGCGCTTAATCTGGCCGAAATTTTTAATCGTTATCATATTAAAACTCGTTTTATGGAAATTGCGGACAAGAAGAATACGCTAACCATCAGTCAGAAAATCAATGCAGCCATTGATTTAATATTGTCCCAAAACATCAGCAAAGATCTTCAGCCTGTGGTATTAAATGTTACCGGTGGCAGTCAGTTATTAAGTTTAATATCCTATGAAATTTTTATTGAACGTAAATTACCGGCTTTTTATGTCAATAAGGCATCAGACAGACTGTATTTTTTACCGCTTAAAGATCAGCATTCCTATCAATTCGAACTGAATGACCGACTTAAATTGAAAGATTATTTGCTTGCCTATGGTATTAAGCCTGTCAATGAAATTAACCCTCATGAACAGATCCCAAAAAATCATCAAAAAGTTTGTGATCAACTTATCCAGCATATTGATAAATATCAGAAGTCTCTGGGTAAGTTTAATTATTACGCCTCTCAGAGCGGCAAATCATACCAGTCTAAAATGAATCCTTCTGACCTGCACGACAGAGACTTTATGGAACTGGTTAAGTTGTTTGTTGATCTGGATATAATGACTTTTAATGGTAAAGTTCTTGATTTTAAAAATGAGGTAAATCGTTTTTTCTGCAATGGCGGATGGCTGGAAGAATATGTATTTGTACAATTACGCTCATTAAAAAAACAGCTTATGATCCAGGATATTGTTATGGGCCTGGAAATTGAACTACCCTGCGGCAGTAAAAACGAGCTGGATGTCGCCTTTATGGCCAATAACCGCTTTTATCTGATTGAATGCAAAACAAAAAAATACGCCGGGCACACAGCTGGAAACAATACTCTGTATAAACTGGATACTTTAAAAAATTACGGCAGCAGCCAGTCTAAAGCCCTGCTGGTAAGCTATCACAAACTGACCCTTTCCAATCGCCGCAGAGCCAGTGATTATCAGCTGACCATTATTTCAGCCTATCAGATAAAGCATTTAAAACAGCATATTATTGACTGGATGAAAGAAGAAACCAGTTAAAGTGTTTATTTCAAAATTATAGCTATGGTTTTAAGAGCTATGATTTTAAGAGCTATGGTGACTTAATGGAATCAGGAATATCTTTAATATAAATATCCTGCTTGTTATAGGGGATTTCAATTCCCTGTTCCAGGAATTTTTTATAGACGGCTTCATTCATGGCATCCAGTGAACGTCCTCTGAGTACCGGCTCATCAATCCAGCATAATAGTTCAAAGTGCAGACCGGAATCACCCATTAAGCGAAAGCGCACACGAGGTTCTGGTATTTTACAGATCCCTGGCTGCTGCAGGGCGACTGCCATTAATAGTTTGCGAACCTGATCGGTATCAGTGCCATAAGCCACGGATACTTTCACCCGGATCCGGTATTTTTTATGCGGGCCACCGGATTCATTGATAATTTTGGTATTACCCATAATTGAATTGGGAATAGTCACTTCAACATCATCCCTGGTTAACATTCGGGTGCTACGAATGCCAATATGTGTCACCGCCCCCCTTTCACCGGAATCCAGAACAATAAAATCGCCTATTTTATAGGGAGTATCCACCATAATAAACACCCCGGAAAATAAATTTGCCAGAGTATCTTTGGCTGCAAAACCAATGGCAATACCAATAATGCCCGCTGAAGCCAGCCAGGCTGTCATATCAATATCCCAGGCACGGAACAGCATATAAATAGCCAGTCCACTGATCAAAACAATAGAGATATTTAAAAACAGCGGTAAGGTTTCAATACGAATAATGGAATAATTATTTTTTCGATAAGCCAGTGATTTTAATAAAATCCGAACCAGTCGAATAAAAAACAAAGCCCAGATAAAAATTGCCAGACTAGCAACCAGAGACACGGTTAGGTCATGAATATAAGGCGCTAAATCCAGCCAGTAGACAGCTGCCCCCGTACCAATAAGGAGCACAGTATAAAAGACCGGGGCATGCAGTATAGCAATAATCTGATTATCCAGAGAAGTTCGGGTTTTTCTGGCAATTCGTAAAATAATTCTGGTAATAATAAAACCGGATAATTTTGCTACAGCCAGAGCTATCAGAAAAATAATTGCCGCCTGCAGATACAGGTTGGAGCCAATTAAATCCAGATAGGGTTTCAACCCGTTACCCAGCCCGGCCAGGAAATCAGCAGTTAATTCAGTTTCATTATCCATAGTTTGTAGTTTAAATAAAAAGTCTTAGTCATTTCAACCAAAATTAATCTGTTTGTATTTTGAGGCAGGTGCTGCTCTGTTTATCTGGACCAGATCTTTTCATTACTGGTTTTTTTCTGCTGATTGCGGGTATTAGCCGATTTTTTCCTGTTCTGTGTTTTGTTATTCTTTTGTGCAGGTTTATGACCACGTGCAACTTCACCGGAACGTTGCCCGTCTCTATGTCCTGGTTTGGTTTTTTTAGGGCGTTTATGTTTAGGCGATCTTAATTGTGACTGCGGCACATTATTGACAGGTTCAAAACCATCCACAATTTTTCGGTTTAGTAATTCACCAATCAAACGTTCTATATCAGATAATTGCTTAAATTCATCATGACTGACCAGTGATACAGCCTGCCCCGTGGAACCTGCCCTGCCGGTACGGCCGATACGATGAATATAATCTTCCGGAACACTGGGTAAATCAAAATTTACTACTTGCGGTAATTGATCAATATCCAGACCACGCGCAGCAATATCCGTGGCTACCAGGGCACGTATTTTACCCTTTTTAAAGCTGTCTAAGGCCCGGGTACGGGCGCCCTGACTTTTATTACCATGAATAGCGGCCGCTTTAATACCCTGCTGTTCCAGTTGTTTGGTCAGACGATTAGCTCCATGTTTGGTACGGGTAAAAACCAGGACCTGTTCCCAGCGATTTTCCCAGATAAGATGGGTTAATAGCGCTGGCTTACTTTTTTTATCGACTGGACAGATCCACTGTTCTACTGATTTTGCAGTGGTATTTCGGGGACTAACCGAAATTTCAACGGGGTTGTGTACAATGGTTTTTGCCAGATCACGGATCTGATCAGAAAAAGTGGCTGAAAACATCAGGTTTTGCCGCTCTTTAGGCAAACGTGAAATAATTTTTCGAATGTCATGAATAAAGCCCATATCGAGCATACGATCTGCTTCATCCAGTACCAGCACTTCCAGATGGTTAAATCTGACCGCATTCTGATTATACAAATCCAGCAGACGACCCGGTGTGGCAATTAAGATATCAACACCTTTACGCAGTTTCGTCATTTGCGGATTAATTTTTACTCCACCAAAAACCACGGTAGAACTTAAGGGCAGATGCCTGCCATAAGTTTGTACACTTTCAGCTACCTGGGCCGCCAGTTCTCGGGTAGGGGTCAGAATTAAAGCCCGGGCCTGATTGGGTCCGGCTTTCTGGCCACGGGATAATATTTCCAGTATCGGCAAGGTAAACCCGGCCGTTTTACCTGTACCAGTCTGTGCTGCAGCCATAACGTCTCTGCCCTCAAGAACCACAGGTATGGCTTTGGCCTGAACAGGTGAAGGCTGGTCATAACCTTGTGTGGCAATAGAATCAAGAATAGGGGCTGACAGGCCGAGGGAGGTAAAGCTCATAAATAAATCTCAAAAGAAAAATAAAGCAGGATTGCAGAATTACCGTAGTTTACAGTATATAAGTGAAAATAGATATTACTTCCTTACCTGGCTGATAGATAGTCATTATACTAAAATTGATACCAATACCCGGTGCCATTAAAGAAAGAGCGTATTAACATAATAGATGCGAATAATAAAAAATAACGTAGACAGGGTAAAAATTGTCAAAACCAGGTAATAGATAAACAACCCCTAAAATGTGCACTCTATTTTTTAATCTGTATTGCAGCATCAATATATTTTATCTCACTGGATTTACAGCTTGATGAAAGAACCTCTGAATCACTATGACAATCCCGACCACAACTGCCGCAACCTGCCTGATAGCCGCGATATTGAGGATCTTTTTTAGCCAGCCATTGCTGAAACAGCAGCCAGAAAACACATAAGGCAGGCACCGCAAGCAAGGGGATTATAAAATTTAACATAAACTGATATTC
>JALVAL010000221.1 GCA_027011205.1 Gammaproteobacteria bacterium | reverse complement strand
CACACTAATTAGAGGCTTATTTGATCACAGAGTCAGATTAATTTCAATTAATTTAGCTCTCAGGTGAGAGCGTTTCCATCAGATCAATTAAAAATTCGGCTTCTTCCCGATCCATGGCCTGCCATTTGTCTATTTCCAGACTATTAAGGATCTGCAGGGCAGCAGGATCGTCGTTCATGAATAACAGGGCCTGCTGCAGTTTCTGTTGTTCATTAAATGCGGGACCGGCCAGAAAAGCATGATGCAGTACATGGATTTTACTGCTAATAATACTATGTAACTGCTTTTTTACCAGATTGGAAAATTCATCGTAAGCGTCAGCGAGCAGAAAACCAATATCCGCTTCTCCATTAATCAGTTTTTTGGCGACAGTAATATAGTTGCGGCAGATAACCGGCTCAATATCAGCCGGTGAAATGTCAGCAGGTTCCAGCATTATCAGGCCAATGGTGTTGACATCGGGTACATCAGTCATGGCTACCTTTATCCCGGAAGACAGGGTTTCTATATCATCTACAGGATGCTGTGCATTACAGACAATAATGGTTTCATCCTGAGTGCCCACAGGCTGCACTATGGGAGTGAATTCTTTTTCCCGTACCAGTTTAGCAATATCACAGGGGTTGGCATAAATGAGATCGATGCTATTGTTGTTAATGGCATCTGCCAGTTCACTAAAGTCATTCACCAGATCAATATGGATATGAGTGTCAATTTTTTTTTGCAGCCAGGTATTAAAAATATACCAGCCGGAAATAAGTTCGGGCTTAAAATCCGGACTGATAGTCATATTAAAAGGCATGGTTTGATCCTCTATAGCAGGCTATATTTCAGGCATGTTAATAAAGCGTAATGATATGCCTGAAGCCATTAAAATTGTGAGTTAATTTAGAATAAAGTCGGATACAGCTCAATACATTCAGCCACTTTTTTTGCGGAGGGTTTTCTGCGTACCGAGGTATAGCTGACAATTTTCCCATCACGGATATTGGGAATCACCGTAGCATAAACCCAGTAATATCCACCATCTTTTCTAAGATTTTTAACATAACCATGCCATTTTTGCTTTTTTTGTATGGTTTCCCAAAGTCCGGCAAAGGCGGCTGGAGGCATAAAGGGATGTCTGAGTATATAATGCGGCTGACCTATGAGCTCTGTTTCGGAAAAACCGGACATTAATACAAAGGATTTATTAACATGGGTTATAAAGCCGTCCAGATCGGTTCTGGAAACGATAAGACAACCTTCGGGGAACCGGGTTTCAATATCGGTATAAAGGATCTGTCTTGTCGAGCCGTCATAAAATGTTAAGCTGGCTTGCTGGTATACATCACTGGCCAGATCTTCAGGTTTCATGTCCTGCATAATGATTACCTTCTGTCAGACTGAAATTAAAGTAATTTAGAAATACTTTCCGCAGCACGTTTAACATCCAGAAAAATCAGGCCCAGTCTGGCTTTTGGCGTTGCCATCACGGTGACTACCGCTTCCTCTCCTGCATGGGTCATTAATACAAAGCCGTCTCTGCCCTTAATAAGAACCTGTTCAAGTTCTCCGCGCGCCAGCTCCTGTGAGGTTCTGTCGCCTAGAGACAGCATGGCGGCACTCATTGCACCAACTCTGTCCTCGTCCAGTGTCTGAGGTAATACGGCTGCAATCATCAGACCATCTGTTGAAATCACAGCAGAGGCTTCAATATCTGCGGAGGTACCATTTAACTCATTCAAAATTGAAGAGAGCATATCTTCTCTCATAGTGTTTTCCTCATGTTATAAATCATAATAAAATCAGTCGGCATCAGAGTCTGATATTGATGGTTGACTATAATACCGTTTATGTAAAATCCAGATCAGTTCCACAAAGGTATTTTGATCAAAGCGGGGTGCTCCGGATAAAATTAAATTAAAGGTGAGTTCTCCAATATGCAGCGGCCAGAAACCCAGCTGGCTGAAACCGGCGGCATCCACCAGCGCAAAAGCATTACTTTTTATGTTCAGATTGTTGCTGACAATGCCCTTATGCCGGGTATATAAAGAGGATATATCTGCACCCAGGGCAGACAGCTCTTCGGATGCTTCGTGGGTAAAACCGCTGCCGGTCAGATAAAAACCCTGATCATCGGCAAGTAATGCCTTCTGGTCGCTGGATAGTTTAGCTAACCTTTCCGGCAGTGTTTCTTCAAAAGGGCCCTGAATAATTTTTCTGGGCTGCTTAAAGCCCTGCAGCCATTTTAATTTCTGTATATGAAACAGAATGTCTTCCTGTAAGGAGGGATCAGCAAACAGACTATCCAGAGTCCGGGCATCAAAATGTGGTGTTTCATCTCGGCTCATTATTTGCTGCAAAAATCGTCGAGCGGGTTCATTGTCATTTGAGGCACAACAATAAAACGCACCGGCAGGTGAGGGTAATAAATATCTGTCCTGAAACTGTATACTCATGCGCTGCACTCCAGACCCGGGTCAATAGTAAATAATAGTGCCTGTACCAGATGGGATAAGTCATTGTAGTTTCTGGCATCGACTTCAAAAATGGCTGCCTTGATGTTCAGCTCTTTAAGCTTTCGCTGGTACAGATCCATTTTCAGCAAAGGAACGATATCTGTCTGGCTAATGCCAATGGCTACGGCGGTATTGTTAATATAGTCTTTAAAGGCATTCAGGAAAAAAGCCATGTCATTCAAAGGGTCACGACGAGTATTATCCAGTAATAAAATCAGCCCCAGACCATTTTTGGTTAACACTTCCCACATAAAATCAAAACGTTCCTGCCCCGGAGTACCATAGAGATGTATTTTTTCAATGCCATCCAGTGTCATGGTGCCGTAATCCATTGCCACGGTTGTTTCTGTTTTTCTCAGTCGAGTCATATC
>JALVAL010000220.1 GCA_027011205.1 Gammaproteobacteria bacterium | reverse complement strand
TATAGTATTACTGTAAATTTACCCGCACCTCTTAAGACCTCATCCTTAAGGTCGAGGATAGCAGAGGTGAAAACTAATTCCCAAAAGCCTCGTCTTTTAAGGTGAGGTGCTGGGTTTATCAGCCATAAAGGAAAATAAATGGTGAACCGACAAGATGATCCGATAAACTACGACAAAACAATCCTGGAAAAGGCCTGGCATGATGCCTTAACTCCGTTTGAAGAATTTGTACATGATGAAGCTTCGTCCGGTCTGCTGTTAATGGCCTGTGCGGTACTGGCATTGATTGCTGCCAATACCGGTCTGGTGCATTTTTATGAGGCTCTGCTGCACACTAAGCTGAGTATTAATATTGGTTCTTATCGCATGAGTCATAGTATCCATCACTGGATTAATGATGGCTTAATGGCTCTGTTTTTTTTAATGGTGGGTCTGGAAATAAAGCGGGAAGTCCTGATAGGAGAGCTGTCTGAGTTGCGTAAAGCCATATTACCTATTGCTGCTGCAATTGGAGGTATGGTGCTTCCTGCCATGATTTATTTTTCTATTAATAGTAGTACGGATGCCAGTGGCGGCTGGGGGATCCCTATGGCGACGGATATAGCCTTTGCTGTTGGTGTGCTGGCATTATTAGGCAATCGGATCCCCAAACCTCTGATCGCATTTCTTCTGGCGCTGGCTATTGTGGATGATCTGGGTGCGGTCATTGTTATTGCCCTTTTTTATACTGCGGAAATTAATTTACTGGCACTGGGTTTTGCCGCATTTGCGCTGGCATTACTGATAATGATCAATCTTCTGGGGGTGCGTAAACCATTGCCTTATATCCTGATTGGCTTGTTAATGTGGCTGGGAATGATGGAATCTGGTATTCATGCCACTCTGGCCGGTGTGCTAACGGCTTTAACTATACCAGCCAATTCCCGTTTTAAGGCAGAAGTCTTTGCTAATAAAATCAATCAGCTTATTTCCCGCTTTAAAAAGGCTGAGCAACCAGAGCGGAGTTATCTGGCCAATGCCGAACAGCAGGCCATAATGCAGACCATGGAAAATTATGCCCATAATATGGAAAGTCCTCTGCAAAGAGTGGAGCATGGAATACATTTATGGGTCTCATTTCTAATTGTTCCCTTATTTGCGCTGGCCAATGCAGGTATTACTGTTGATTTCAGTCAATTAGGTAATATGATTTTGCATCCTGTTACTATGGGAATTTCTCTGGGGCTGGTTATCGGTAAGGTAATAGGGGTTTTTGGGTTTTCATGGCTAGTGGTTAAAATGGGCTGGAGCAGTTTACCTGATAAAGTCACTATGCCCATGATCGGCGGAGTAGCTCTGCTGGCAGGTATTGGTTTTACCATGTCCATTTTTATTGCCGGACTGGCATTTTCCGACCAGTTGAATTACTTGCTGAATGCCAAGGTGGGGATTATCCTTGCGTCTTTAATTTCGGGTGTTCTGGGGTATCTGGTACTGAGTAAGGTAACACGCTGAACCGTTCTAAAAAGGAAATACTGCTATGGAATTGACAGACAATATTCTGGCTTTTAAATCATTTTATGCACTTACCCTGGCCATTATCGTACTCTTTATAGGAAAGGCTCTAAACTTTCGTTTTACTGTGCTTCAGGATTTTAATATTCCGGAGCCGGTAGTCGGCGGCTTACTGTTTTCTATTTTTTTTGCCATTATCCATTTTTCTCTGGGGATATCTGTTGAATTTGATCTGGCTGCCAGAGACATTATGCTGGTTTATTTCTTTACCACTATCGGTTTAAATTCCAATGTGATGGATCTGGTAAAAGGCGGAAAACCGCTGCTGGTTTTATTATTAGCCACTATTTTTTATATGATACTGCAGAATATTATTGGTATTTCTGTGGCCTCTATCTTTGGTCTGGAACCTATTATCGGGCTGTTAGGAGGTACGGTATCTCTAATTGGCGGGCATGGAACGGCCATTGCGTGGGCTCCCACTTTTGTTGAAAAATATGGTATCCATAATGCTATGGAAATTGGTATTGCCTGTGCAACCTTTGGTTTAATCTTTGCCAGTTTGATGGGGGGACCGATTGCCAGTTATTTAATAAAGAAACACGATCTGAAGCCCGAAGGTCATGAAGTTCAGGATGTGGGTCTTGCCTATGATGAGAAAGATTCAAAAATTGATTATATGGGTTTTTTACATGCAATATTAGGCATTCATTTCAGTGTTATGATAGGTATGATTTTTAATGAAACACTGGAAGAAATGGGCCTGAAACTGCCGCTGTTTGTGACCTGTTTGTTTGCTGGTATTCTAATCTCCAGTATTGTGACTCCTTATGCATCGAAAAAAATTAAATGGTTAGACTGGTATCAGAGAAAGACCGCTCTGGCCTTAATTGCAGATATTTCACTGGGCATTTTCCTTGCTATGTCTTTAATGAGTATGCAGTTATGGGTTATTGTGGATCTGGCAGGGCCGATAATTACTATGATTATTGCACAGTTTGTGGTTGCAGCCTCTGTGGCTTTGTTTATTATCTATAAAATAATGGGGCGTAATTATGATGCTGCAGTCATCTGTTCTGGTTTTGGTGGTATTTCTCTTGGGTCAACAGCTACTGCTATGGCAAATATGACTGCCGTTACTCAACGTTATGGGACATCTCACCTGGCCTTTGTTATTGTGCCTCTGGTTTGTGCCTTTTTTATTGATCTGGTCAATGTTGTACTTATTCAGTCCACTTTGGCATATTTTAGTGCTTAAAATGAGGCCTGTTAATGGCACTTTAGTTTATAAAAGCCCCTCTTTTATAGGGTTTTATTGTATATTTTCCAAAATGATTTTTTTACATTAAATATGTTTTATTGAGCTAAAGTATTACTT
>JALVAL010000219.1 GCA_027011205.1 Gammaproteobacteria bacterium | reverse complement strand
ACATGGTTACGACAATCCTCATCCCACGTCCATTATTTTGGCGGTATGTTGACTCATATACAGGATTTATATGATTACATCATCATCGATACCCAAGGTGCGGGTGGCATTTTACAGGAATCCGTCATTTTAGCATCAGATGAGCTGATCTCCCCTATTCCACCTGATTATATTGATTCTAAAGAATTTATTCGGGGCACTGTAAAAATGCTGAAAAATCTGGAGTTACCTGTTTCACTGCGAAGTATCAGACCCGCAATCCCTTCTTTACACGGTTTAATTTATCGTCAGGACAGAACCAATCATGCCAAAATAATTGCCCAGTCACTCAGAAAGCAATTCCATGCCCAGTCTGATGGCCAGGTCAAAATACTACAAACGGTTATTGCCAGCTTATCCAGTTATAAAAAATCCGCAGGGTTCAAGCTCCCGGTACACCGCATTGAGGTCAAACGGCAGGGAAATACTCCCAGTGCCCATGACGCTATGTTAGCACTGGTTCATGAGCTGGAACCTCACCTTTCAGACATTATCCCAGTCTGGGATAAAAAAAATATGAATAATACAGAATCAAACAATCAATCCGTGGAGTCCTGAAATGCCTAAATTAAATCTGGATCCTGATCATATCAGTGATTTTTTAAATGAACCCAATTTTGAGTCAGAGACGCCGCCTGCATCAACGTTATTACCCCCTTTGCCCTGTCGGATCGTAGTGACACTGGATGATGTCGTACCTTACGATAAAAACCCTCGCCAAACCCTGAATCCTAACTACGAATCCATAAAAGAATCCATTCGTAACCGAGGTCTGGATGATGAACCCTCCATTACCAGACGCAGTATTGATGAACCATTTATGATCCGCAGTGGTGGAAATACTCGTCTGGCTATTTTAAGTGAATTGTATAGGGAATATTCACAACTGGCCCAGCAAGCTGAATCGGAAGGCAATGAGGATGAAGCCCAGGCTTTACGTCTGAAGGCAGAACAATTTTATCGTTTTGAATGGAATTACAAGCCCTGGGCGGGTGAAACCAACGCCCTGATCGGCCATTTGGCTGAAAATGAAGAACGGGGAGACATGATTTACATTGAAAAAGCCATGGCGGTTAAAGAACTGCAGGCTATTTTTAATGAAGGTGAGCCAAAACCTCTCAGTGCCCGTAAACTGGCTCAAAAAATCACTGCATCCGGCTGGTCTATCAGTCGCACATCTGTGGCTTTAATGCTTTATGCTGTCGAACTGGATCAACACCTTAAAAAAGCTCTCTGGAGTGGTCTTGGTAGCGCACAGATTGCAAAATTAAGGGCGATCCAGAGAGCTTATAGCAACTTCTGTGAGGCTCAAAACATATCCTCTGAACAATTAGAAGCCATCTGGCAGGAAACCCTGCTCTTTAATGATGATCATGAACTGAATATTAATGCCATTCGTCAATATGCCGATCAGTTGATCAGTGATTTACTGGATATTGAATACTTTACGGTCACCGCTGAAATTGATGTCATCCTTAATGGCGGTCATGAAAACCTTGTCAGAAACCCTCCCCTTACCCCTGAAGAATTAGCAGAGCAACAACAACCCTTTGCTCAAACCAGTAACAACACCAGTAACAACGTGGTGGATATAAATCGTATGGAAACACTCAGTCTACCCACAGGTCCCACAACTGAAAATCAGGCTAATTCTGATACCGATCCAAAGCCAAAGCCAAAGCCAGATTCAGGTAAAAAAAATAATACCTCTGAACCGGAACCCGTTACAGAGAAAATGCTTGAGGAACAACGATATAACGTCTATGTCAACGTTATGGCACTGGCCATGCAATTTAAGCTGATGGATTTTGTGATCCACAACCGTTTTTATGGACTGGGATTTTATATCGATCCTATAAAGGATAATGATGGCAACATCCTTCAGGCCGAATTAAATGTTATTGATCATCCCGACTACATTTCTCGCAATAGTGTCTGGCTTTACCTGAAACAGCTCAGTTTACACCAACTGATGCAGACGGGCGAACAATGGCCGATCCCCGACGATTTGGCCACATCAGGCAGTGAACTATCAACCGACAGCTTCTTTTCTCTGAACAATCATTTTCATCTGATGCGCTTCAGTGATCCAAATTTGCAGATCCATATTAACAATATTGAACAGTCAATTTCTCAGTTATTACAGACAGCACAGGCGTTTTATCCGGAAGATGCAACCCCTGTACTTAGACTGTTTGAGGAATTTAAAGAATCTAAAGATTTTGAAGAGATTTAATCAGGAACTTAATAACAAAAAAAGGGAGGTTTTATGTATAACAGTAACATTGATACCGTAAATACATTGTATTTGAATATTTCAGAGTCCATTTTGAAACTGGCCATTGAATTGTACCACCAGAACGATGAAATTCGATTAAAGGCACTGGGTATTGATACTCGGTTTGTGCGCAGAATTGATCGTTTTACTCAAAATGAACTAACTCGTCTTTGTCAATTTACCGTTCCGTTTGTTGAAACCTCATTTAATAACCGTGTTCTGGAACTGGCCATCCAGTCATTTGAACAGGAACTGTATAAACAAAGTACTTATGACCAGCTACTAATTAATGGAGCAACTCTCAGCTTTATCGAACAGTACACGACACTGGATAAACAGGAATTTACTCGTCGTCGAAAAAAGTTGGGTCTTAAAAATATCGGCACACCGAAAAGTCCCAGTATTGAACAATCTTTTGAAATAGATCATCTGTGGGAAAAAATGCCTGAAAAGATGCCGGTTCTGGAAAAATATCTATTTACATCAAAAAAACTACACATTCCCATCAGCTCTATTTGTGTCCATCACAAAGCTATAGGACTGTACTAATAAAAGTAATAG
>JALVAL010000218.1 GCA_027011205.1 Gammaproteobacteria bacterium | reverse complement strand
GGCAAATCCTGCAAAACCTGCCGGTGATAACGGCGCATATCATCCAGTTCACCAGCCACACCTTCCAGCCTTGTTTTAGAATCTTCCAGTCTATTTTCCATATAGCGGAAACTTTTAGCAAAAAAATCCCGGCTGTCTGTATCAAGTGCCAGTTTTTCATTAACCACAACTTTTGCCAGTATAGGACCAATCAGACCGGATAAATTTCGTTCAATGCGCTCTCTTAATTGTCTCAGATGCACCGGATTTGTATCATGCCGGCTCATGGATAGATCTTTAAGTGCTTTTTTCACTTCCAGAGCAGACATATTTTCACCCAGCAGCAAAGCAAGCTGTTCCTGAATATGTAAGACTGATCGCAGCAGCATAAAACCTTTTGGCGGTGTGAGTGTCATGGCACAACAGTTAGATGCGTTTTCATCTTCAGCTTTACTGGCTCTAGTTAATAAAGAGACAATAATAAACAGAATAAAATTTGCCGATAGAGAAGCAAAGGTTACCGCCCCCCAGCTATCACTGATATCAACCAGACTACTGAAAGCCGGGATGGTATTGTATATCGTGGATGAGATAAATTGTGCATTCACCAGCAAAGGTAAAATCAGAGCATAAACCCAGACTATTGAGCCTGCCAGCAAACCGCTTAAAAAGCCCAGTCTGTTGGCTCTGCGCCAGTACAGCAAACCAGTAGTACCCGGTAAAAACTGCGCCACGGCGACAAAAGAGATCAAACCAAGCTGAGCCAGCCCCTGATGTTTTGATAGCAATAAATCAAAACCAAATCCGGCCATAATAATAATAGCAATTAAAATTCGCTTACCCTGTAGCAGATGTCGATATATATTGGTTTTATGGCTGAGTTTACGGGGAAATGTCAGGGGTAGTACAAAATGATTCATAATCATATTGGCTAATGCCAGAGTCGTTACAATCATCATGGCACTGGCAGCAGAGAGACCACCAATAAAGGTGAACAGTGGTAATAATGCCGTACCGCTATGCAAAGTTATGCCCAGTACATAAAAATCAGCACTGGTAGTTGTGGGTAAATATTGTCCTGCCCACAAAATAACAGGAATAGGAAGATTTAGTAATAATAACAAAAAAGGAAATACCCAGCTTGCTGTCCACAGAGAACGCTGGTTAAAATTTTCACTGATCCCCATATGAAACTGACGCGGCAGAAACAGCGCGGCACAAAAGGATAGAAAGATCAGACTATTCCAGGAACCATCCATTACCGGTGCTAGCAGCTCCTGTTTTTTATCGGGATGCGCCAGCAGCCATTGCTGAAGCCCGGAAAAACCATCAAAGATACTGAATAATGCAAACAGACCCACACTCAGTAAGGCAAATAATTTTACAATAGATTCAAAGGCAATGGCGACCACCAGACCTTCATGTTTTTCTCTTGCAGAACTATGTCTGGCACCAAATAAAATGGCAAATAATATCAGGGTTAAACAAAAGCCCACCGAAATGGTTATGGGTGCCGCTTCATTGGTCAGCACCTGCATGGATTCTGTTACCGCATGAATTTGCAGGGCAATATAGGGCATGGTGCCTAACAGCATAAACAGGGTAACTACGATACCGATAAACTGACTTTGATAGCGAAAGGCGAATAAATCAGCAAAAGAGCTGAGCTGGTGTTCCTTGCTCAGTTTAAGAATGGGTGAAAATAAAAAAGGCGACAGCAGATAGGCCAGAGTCACCCCAAGATAAATAGTTAAAAAACTATATCCCTGACGTTCTGCAAACCCCACACTGCCATAAAAACTCCAGGAAGTTGCATAAACTCCCAATGACAGAGAATAGATCAAAGGATGATGAGCCAGTTTGCCAAACCAGAGTTTATTATCAACTATCCAGGCAATAACAAACAGCAGCCCTAAATACGCAACTCCCGAAACAAACAGCTGCCATAGCTCAAAGTGCATGACGCTTTAACCAGCGATATAAAAACCAGGTCAGTAAAATAATGACAAACCAGATCAGGTAGGGGCTGTACCAGGGCATACTTTCCGCGGCCCAGAATAATCTGGCCGGTGAACAGAATAAAAATAAACCGGTAATAAATAATAACAGGGCTCGCTCTCTGAGTAATTGCTGTACTGGCTGTTTCATACCATGGATTATAGCCTAATGGTTACGAAAAGTAACATTTATACATTTAGGCCGGTTTCCAGAGCTGCACGGTTTCCTGTGGTTTGTTTTGCATATTGCGAAAAATCGCTCTTTGATAAGCCTGTTCAAAAAATTCAGGATTTTTAGCAATATCGGTACATAGTTTATCAGTATCTGGTCGTATCCCACCACGGCCCAGATCCAGCCGGTCAGCATCCCAGCAGGTTTGGACACTGATGTCTGCTTCCGTCATACCCCGACTATGATAGTAACAGGCATACATCAATAATTCTTTTTGCTGCGGATCAATCTGTAATAGTTCACCCGGCAGTATTTTGATAAATGCAGCCGCTCGAGGACCATGTTCCGGATCAGCAAAATCCGCTTCTCGTTTAACATCATGTAAAAAAGCAAATAATTCCACCACTTTTTGATCAGCACCATTTTGTCTGGCAATACGCAAACCATTAACCCGTACTCTGGACCAGTGCGGCAGGCCATGAACCCCACGCCATTCCAGTTTAAAAGTATCCCTGATAACTTGAAGCAAGTCTCTATCTATCATAATTCTTATAGTTAAACCTTTGGTAACTGCTCAGTATATTCTACATTTGTTGCATTATTGATGGCTTAATCTAAATCAATAAATTGTTGAAACCGTTAGTTTCTACTATAATTATAGCTATAAACTATATAATTTAGAGAATAGAGAATAGAGAATAGAGAATAGAGAATAGAGAATAGAGAATAAA
>JALVAL010000217.1 GCA_027011205.1 Gammaproteobacteria bacterium | reverse complement strand
GAATAAGTATAGCAGATGCTCAATGAGGTTTGTTATCTCCATGTGACTGGATTGTTAAATCATTCACTTAATTTACTAACATATTGCTTAATAAGAGGATATGACCCATGAATACATTTGATTTTGAACCACTTTTTCGTTCCGCAATTGGTTTTGACCACCTTTTCTCAAGGCTTGATCGGGCTACTCGCACCGCCCAAAGTCAACCAAACTATCCACCTTATAATATAGAACTAATTGACCAGGATAGCTACCGGATCACCATGGCAGTTGCAGGTTTTGATGAAGCCGACCTGAATATTCAGACCGAAAACAATGTTTTAACCATAAGCGGTAAACATACAGAAGAAGACGGCAAAAAGGAACAGCAGCGCCAGTTTTTACATCATGGTATTGCAGAACGTAATTTTGAGCACCGTTTCCAGTTAGCCGACCATGTAACAGTAACGGCCGCAAACCTGATTAACGGACTGTTGAATATTGAACTGGTCAGGGAAATTCCAGAAGCTATGAAACCCCGTACTATCAGTATTGGCAGCAATAGCACAACACAACTGGAAGATGTCTCAAAACCAGCTGAGGAAAAAACAGAAGCTGCCGCATAACAAAACCACTCTCCCTGTTTCCACTGGCTGTTTTATATGGCGTGGAAATGGGGAACTTTTATCTACAAGCACAATGAAATTACAGCCTCTCTGCGTATCAGGCTAAAGCTGGAAAAATATTTTGACAAACCGGGTTTCCAGAACTAAAATTAACCAAGTAAATCACTTGGTTAATTATTTTTGGAGCTTTTAATGAAAACATGGCGTTGTATGATCTGCGGTTTTATCTATGAAGAAGAAAAAGGCATACCTGATGCCGATATAGCCCCAGGAACTGCCTGGGAAGATGTCCCTGAAGACTGGTTATGCCCAGATTGCGGTCAGGGTAAAAGCGAATTCCAGATGGAAGAAATATAAAAAAATATCCGTACAATAGACAGCCGGTTTAATCAACCAGCCATTTAACCAGATAATATAGCATACATCCTTCTGATGATTTTGCCGGACCAATAAGCTCCGCTGCAAACAGTTTTTGCTCCGGTGCATGTCCTTCTACAGCACCTTCAATAGTGTCACATAATTTCACATTATTGGCAGGAAAACGCCCTCTGGTTCGTCTTTTCGGGGCATAAACAATGGCATAATGCTGTTGTGCCACATTGGCATCAGGGTGTGGATCAAGGTGGTAGCCTCTCATAAGTTCCTTATTTTTTAAGACATGTTATGATTAGTAATACTTATATTATTATACATACTTTAACCTATGACATCAGCTGAACATCCTGACGCCCCTGAAAAATTTGAAAAACATTTTGAAGTCATCGATCAGGGCAGTATTACTGCCATCGAACTGCTGTCAAACTATAGCAATCTTTCACGCCATAAAATCAAACAACTGATGCACAAAGGTGCTGTCTGGCTAACCCATGGTAATAACACTTCACGTATTCGACGGGCTACAAGAAAACTCCCGGTCGGCTCAATATTACACCTGTATTATGATGAATATGTATTAGCTCAAATGCCACCGAAAGCTCACCTGATCTGTGATGAAGGTGATTATAGTGTCTGGTTCAAACCGGCAGGTATGCTTTCTCAGGGCAGTAAATACGGCGATCACACCAGTATTTATCGCTGGGCTGAAACTCATTTACAACCCCAGCGGAATGCCTTTCTGGTCCATCGGCTGGATCGTTCAACTCAGGGACTGATATTACTCGCACATAGTAAAAAAGCGGCTGCCACGCTGGCAAAAATGTTTCGTGAACGCAAAATCAAAAAGTATTATCAGGCTATTGTGAAAGGTTATCCAGAACCACAGACCATTGACACTGATATTGACGGGAGACAGGCTATTAGCCGTATTCTTTCAGTGACAGAGACGGAACAGGCAACTTATACATTACTGGACATCCAGATCCTGACTGGACGTAAACATCAAATCCGGCGACATTTATCAGAGATTGGTTTTCCTGTACTTGGTGACAGGCTACACGGACA
>JALVAL010000216.1 GCA_027011205.1 Gammaproteobacteria bacterium | reverse complement strand
GCTGCCCAGATTATATCTCAGTGCCAGCAAGATAATGTTTACTTCCCCATTTGACGGTCAGGAAAAAAATTATCAGCTGAACCAGCCGCTTTACCCTGAGTTTGCCACTGCGGATCCTGATTTCCAACGACAAACCGAACTGAATTGAGAATAACAAATGAAAAAAATTGATGCCCTTATCACCCCTGAAGGCAAAATGGATGTACTCTCCAAATTTGAAGTGGCTATTCTGTTAAATGCCAGTAAAGGTAATTTTGCTGATGATTTCAGGGCCTGTTCACTGGCGGTACTTAATACTGGCAATACCGAAGACAATGCCAAAAAAGTACTTGAAGCTCACCCTGATTTTAGAGTAGAAGTCATTCAACAGGAACGGGGTATAAAACTGCAGGTCAATAATGCACCGGCTCAGGCCTTTGTCGATGGTGAGATGATAACCGGCATTAAGGAACATCTGTTTTCAGTATTGCGGGATATTGTTTTCGTAGGTAATGAAGTTAAAAGTAACAGCCGTTTTAACTTTACCGAATCCCATGATATTACCAGTGCCATTTTCCATATTCTGCGTAATGCCAAAGTATTAATTCCTGAAGTTATGCCCAATCTGGTGGTTTGCTGGGGAGGACATTCCATTGCCCGCAATGAATACGATTACACCAAGGAAGTCGGTCATGAACTGGGGCTCAGAAAATTAAATATATGTACCGGCTGCGGTCCTGGAGCAATGAAAGGCCCTATGAAGGGAGCCAATATAGCTCATGCCAAACAACGGGTCTATAATGGCCGCTATATTGGTCTAACCGAACCCGGTATTATTGCTGCAGAATCACCTAATCCCATGGTGAATGAACTGGTGATTTTGCCGGATATTGAAAAGCGTCTGGAAGCCTTTGTACGACTTGGTCATGGCGTTATTGTCTTTCCCGGCGGTCCGGGAACTGCCGAGGAAATTCTATACCTGCTGGGGATCCTGCTCCACCCTGAAAATAAGGAACTCCCTTTCCCGCTTATTTTAAGCGGTCCCAAGAGCAGTGAAGATTATTTTAAACAGATACACCATTTCATTGAAAAGACGCTGGGCTTTGAAGCCCAGCAAAAATATAAAATTATTATTGATGATCCTGAACTGGTTGCCAGGGAAATGAAGAATATGATCAAGGCAGTATCTGACTTTCGTTGCTCCACCAGTGACGCATTCTATTACAACTGGATATTACATATTGACAAAGAGTTTCAGATGCCCTTTGAACCCACACATGAAAACATGGCTGCTCTGGAACTGCGTAAAGATCAGCCTGTTCATATTCTGGCAGCTAATCTACGCCGGGCGTTCTCCGGTATTGTAGCCGGCAATGTGAAAGATGACGGTATTCAGCTTATTGAAGAATTGGGCAAGTTTCAAATCAGCGGTGACGAAGAAATTATGGAGCCCATGGATAAATTACTGCAATCCTTTGTGGCACAGTTTCGAATGAAACTGCCGGGCAGTGAATATATTCCCTGTTATGAGATTGTATAATTCACTCTGCTAATATTTCTCTGACCTGCTGTTCATAAATTGGCTGAATCAGAACATAGTCCGGATTGTAATAATCACTATAATATTCGCCCAGTTTACTGACAAATTCCTGTTCCAGTTTTTTGACTATCAGTATAATTTTAGGATGGTAGTCCGGGTAAGTCTGCAGGGTGATCAGTAAAGAATCCAGATTACTGATATGATTACTGCTATAGTTGGTACCATAGGCATAAAAAAATTCTGCTACAATCACATCAGGCTGCTGTTTTTTTAAGGCACTCATCGCTTTTCGCATAGATGACAGAACGAGTTCCTCATAACCCAGCTCATCATATAAAGCGCTTAATTTAGGATGGGTCGGAGATTCGACAATAGAAAAAACAACAGGTCTGGACAATTAAAATTCTCTGCTAAGATTAAGTTGAAACTGGAGTAGCGAATATTCTCAAAAAAGTCTGTATCAAACCGTTTTGAGAATATTCGCCCCTGACCAGTTTTACTTTCTCATTTCGACGTCGAGCCTTATTAGACTTATCGTGAACATGAGATTTTTTCATCAGAGGATGATTAAACAAAGGGTTTCTCGGTGCTGATACTTTCAGCACCTGCTTTTTTTTCTTAGCCATAATAGCTCCTTTTACTTTCTTACGACTTACGACTTACGACTTACGACTTACGACTTAATTCTACCACATCAGATCGTCCGGGATCTGATAATCCGCATAAAAATCATCATCCAGCTCATCTTCTTTAGAGGGATCATTACGTAAAATAATATATTTTTCATCCCGTATTTTAATTTTATCAGAAACCGGTGCCGGTACAACATCATATTGCATATCAAATTTAACAATAGCCAGTTTCCCCCTGGTTAAGCCATCATAAATGTCTTTAGTGACAAAAATACGTTTCACGGATTTTTTATCTTCAAAATTATAAGCCTGATCATCACCATTGCCTTTAGGCAGACGATTGGTGACAATTAACTGTTTAATCTGGGCAATAACTGCTTTTTGCTGAGCTTCTTCATTACGTTTAAGATTCAGTGCCTTATCCCGCTGCGCTTTCTCCCTAATGGCTTTTTCCGCCAGTAATTTTGCCTCATCAACAACCCCCTCTTTAGTGTTACGCTGCTGCTTTAATTTTTTATGTTTCTGACTTTTTGCCCGGTTGGCCATATTTTTATCCACCAGTCCGGCTTTAAGTAATTGTTCCTGCAGGGCATTTCCCATGCTATTCTCCTGTCTGTTCAATAATTATAATTCATAACTATTCAGCATAATTTAAACTCCAATGGAGTATCAGCCTGTAGCGGCTGATACGGGAATACATGCTGAATAATTACTACAATTCTTTATATATTCTTGCTAATGGATGACCTTTAGCCTGCATATCCAGATCCAGAAAATAGCCATAAGGTGTCTGAGTGACCTGAAAATCCACTGTTTTTAACCGCTCTTCAACCCGCCCCAGCAATGCTTCTGCCTGTTCCGGTTCAGCCTTATCCTCCCCCAGATGGGTAAAGGAATGTAAAATAATATGCTTATTTTGCCACTTTTTAGCCAGCCATTTAAGGTTTTTGAGCAGCTTTTTTTCTGCTGAGCTCCCTTCTTCTATATCTTTGGGTTCAACATGTATAAAAGCCACTACCACATCCGCGTAATTTCCTGTTTCAGCATCCGGTGCAGAGTCCAGAGTTTTCATAGCAGGCGTCCAGTTAAATTTTTCACAATACCAGAGTAATATCCGCATCAGTTATTTTCTTTTATTAATTATCGAATCAAGGATATAATGGCAATTCTTAAGCCAAAACACAATGCCAGAAATGATGAAGATAAGCAGCAATGAGCCTTTAAAAACTATTCCAGAGCCAGAAGTCTTTGAATCCTTACTATCGCTGGACCATAAAAATATTCTGGAACTGGGTTGCGGTGATGCCGCCCTAACCCGCCTGATTGAAAGCAATGGTGCCAATCGTACTATCACGGCCCTTGAAGTTGATATGATTCAGCATCAGAAAAATATTGAAATTAAGGACTTGCCCGGGGTCAGTTTTAAACTGGGTGCTTGTGAGGATATTCCGGCTCCAGACAATACCTTTGACATTGTTTTTATGTTTAAATCATTACACCATGTTCCTACAGACAAATTATCACCGGCGTTACTGGAGATAAAACGGGTTTTAAAACCCGGGGGACTGGCTTATATTTCAGAGCCGGTTTTTGCTGGTGATTTTAATGAGATTTTAAAACTGTTTCACAATGAAGAAAAGGTCAGACAGGCTGCATTTGATGCACTGCAGGAAAGTGTCAACAGACATACCTTTGAGCTTGTGGATGAGCTGTTTTTTAATACCTCTGTCTGTTTTGATGATTTTTCACAATTTAAGATTAAGGTTATTGGAGCTACTCATAGTGAACATCGTTTATCTGATGAGTTATTACAAATTGTCCAGCAAAAATTTCTGCAAACCACGCAATTTAACAGGGGACAATTTTTAATCCCAATCCGGGTGGACCTGTTAAGGGCATAAGCAAATATGGGCATTTTCTGTGATTAAACAACTTTCCATCTTATATCGTACCTTCTTTAACACCAGACGCATTATTAACTTTTTCCCGGGCAGAGACAAGCATCGGGTCGATATTCCTGAACACGATTCATTTTTAAGAGATCAGGAAGTTCAATGGTGGTACTGGACAGGTCATTTAAACACACCGGATGGCCGCCGTTTTGGTTATGAACTGGTCTTTTTCGGCTTTGCCAGCTGGATAATATTTAAAGATGTTCTGGCGCAGGCAGCCATTACTGACAGCGAGGGGAAAAAATTTTATTTTCGCGGTCATATGGACTTTATGACCCTGCCTCGAAAAATTCCCGATCGTTTTAACCTTAAAATGAAGGATAACGGACACACTGTGATGCATGCAATAGGTGGAGATGGTCAGGATACTCTTGAATTTAACATTGATGGAATTAAAGTTAAACTGAATCTGGATGCTTCTAAAAAACCTGTTATTCACTATAATAGCATGGCTCATCAGTATATTTATGGCGGCTACACCTATTATTATTCACGCGAACAGATGTTTACCCGCGGTTCAATAACTATTGATGGCCAGGAGTTTCCGGTATCAGGTGTCAGCTGGTTTGATCGTCAATACGGAGATCTGTTTCAATCTATTTTCAAAGGCTGGCAATGGTTTGCCATGAATTTTGATGATGGGCGTACTGTCATGCTGTATGATTTCACCCGAAAATATGAAGCCCAGGAAAGCTTTGGTTCAGTCACTATTTCTGAACAAACCCACCACCTTGGCCCCTTTGACTTCACCGTCAGGATATTAAAAACCTGGCAAAGCCCGCATACAGATACCCTCTATCCTGTTGAGTGGCAAATAGAGATAGATAACAAAGTTTATATTGTCCAACCGGTAATAGAAGATCAGGAACTCAGGGCAGAAGATGAAGTCTGGATTGGGCCGGAATACTGGGAAGGAGATTGTGTGATCCTGGAAAATGGTACGGCAGCTGGCAGTGCTTATGTTGAATTAAATGGATTTGGCAATAAATTATTCAGCCTTGAAAACGGCATGGGGCTTTAATTAATATAATAATGGAAACCCTGTGAACAAAGCTGATATTAATTTTCTTATAAAACATCTTTCATTCGCTGTTTATTTCTGTCTCACATCTCTGGCTCAGGCATCTGTACCGGCAGATACTGAAGATGAAGAAACAGAATTGCTTGATCTGCTCAATGAGGAAACTCTAATTGCCACCCGAACCCGGCTCAATGCGGATTTTGTACCGGGTATGGTGACCGTATTGCATGGGGATGAGCTGCAGAAAAAAGGTATTGATAATGTCTGGCGGGCTCTGGGCACCATACCGGGAATGGAATCCACACTGGATAAAATTGGCAGCCGAATTATTATCGTCCGGGGTATTGGCGGCACTTTTGCTTCCGGTAACCTCAAAATCATGGTCAATGATGTCGCTATGAATTCAAGCCTGTCGGGCTTATCCCAACCGGTTATGAATATGCCCATTGAACAGATAGAACGAATTGAGGTCATACGTGGCCCCGGTTCTGCTATTCATGGTGAATTTGCCTATGCCGGTGTAGTTAATATTATTACCCATAAAAATAAAAAATCCATATTTTCCGGAGTGGCGGAACATGACAGCGGCTTAATTGGCGGATTGTGGAACTGGAATAATGAGCCGCAGCATTTTCATGCATCGTTAAACCTGGCTACTACAAAAACCGATGGTGCTGATGTCAGACAGGGTCAGGATGCCTTATACCAGTCCCGAGCAATCGGTATTCCTCCAAACCAGTCCTCCCGCTCCTATGCTCCAGGACCGGCAGATGAGGATCGTGAATATTATTCAATGCTGTTAAACCTGGATTACCAGGATACCTCATTAAATATACAATGGATAAAAGATAACAATGGTGGACAATTTGGCGCATTAAATATTCTGCCGCCGCCCGATGAAAGTGATAAGTATCAAAATGAATTTAAGACTCTGGAGCTTAAACAGGCCTTTAACATTTCAAACACCATCAATAGCGATGTAAAACTGGGCTGGATGGAATATAGCAATGATTTTGACTTTACCATGTTTCCTCCGGGCAATAATCCCTTTTTCCCATTTCCTGACGGCCTGATAAGTAAAGGATATTATGATGAGGAAAAATACTATACAGGCGCCAATCTGTTCTGGAGAGCATCTACAGAACATTCATTTTTAATAGCTGTTGATTATTCTCATACTGAAATAAAAGATGCTGGACAGCAGAGTATTGGTGATCCGGGCTTCCTTCCTATTACCATTCCAGACTACTGGCCGGAAGAAAACCAGAGACGTGAAATTACCAGTGTGACCCTACAGGATGAAATTCATCCGGTGGATAAATTATCCATCACCCTGGGTGTACGTTATGATCATTATAGCGATATTGGTGATAATGCTTCACCTCGTCTGGCGGCTGTTTATCAACTCAGTGAACGACATATTTTCAAAGGACAATATGCCCAGGCTTTTCGTCCCCCCACTTTTTTTGAAATGGTTAATAACCCGGATATTGATCCCGAAACCATTGATACCTATGATATAGAATATATTTATAAAGGTGTTAAAACAGGTTTCAAGAGCACAGCATTTTATTCTAAACTGGATAAACTTATCCTTGAAAATGCACCTTTTGGATTTAAAAACAGTAAACAGGCAAGCATTATAGGCATTGAATTTGAACTGGATCATAAATTTAACTACCAGTTTAATATTGATGCCAATCTCTCTTATACCAACCCTCGTGATGACAGTAATAATCGTTCTATTCCCGGTACAACCAACTGGTTATCCAATTTGACCCTGAATTATCAGCCTGTCCATTATCTTGATTTTTCTGCAACATATCAGTATGTAGGTGCCAAATATCGGGAAAAAGAAGAACCAAAAAATGACCCCAGGGACAAGCTGAATGCTTATGGTGTGGTTAATTTAAGTGCAACAATTGCTGATCTGGCAGGCAAAGGCACGACTATCCAGCTGGGGGTCAATAATTTATTTAATGAGGATGTACGTTACCCAGCCCCTATGACTACTGACGATCCTAATCACCTTATCAGCAATAATTATTATTTTCCTTCCTATCAGGATGATTATAAAAGACCTAAAAGCTGGTGGTGGCTTAAGTTTCAATATGATTTTTAATTATTAGGGAACTTATTCGAGCTAATGTTTATTAAACTCCTGCATACATTATCAGCACACCGTTTTATTCCTGTGTTACTGATTTTTTTGGGTTTTATTACATCAATAAACAGTTTTGCCAGTGAGGATGATATTCGCCGCAGAGTTGCATTTAAACTATTTCGAGCAACTCTGGCAGCCGATATGAAACTGACAACAAAAATATCATCCGATAACACACTGCACTTAATTCTGGTTTATAAAGAGAATAAAGTTTCCTCTAAACTTCAGATAAAGGACTTTATTAAGCGCTACCCGTTAGACAATCTTTATAAATCCATTAAAAGGATCCCTGTTTCAATTGCATTTATCTCAACCTCCGAGCTTTTGCATCCCCGTTTTAATCGCTGGGAAAAACTGGCCGGGATCTACCTGCTGGATGAATTACCAGAAAAATTTCTACAAAATATTTCCCGTTCGGCTATAGCCAGTCAAATAATTAGCTACTCTCCATTTAAGGGTGATGTTGAGGCCGGGATCCTGGGTGGCTTGTATGTAGGCAATAAAGTTCAGCCTTATATCAACATTAAAGTAATGAAACAATCTAATATTCACCTTAAACCATTCTTTATGAAGGTTATTAAGCGATATGAACCTTAAAAACAAAATTTCTTTATATATTATTAGCTTTAGCTTTCTGATCCTGACAATTATTCTGGAGACAT
>JALVAL010000215.1 GCA_027011205.1 Gammaproteobacteria bacterium | reverse complement strand
AACGTAGTTTAAATTCTCTATTTTGAAATCTGTGTAAATCTGTGTAATCTGTGGTTAAAAACATCTTTTGTGAATCTAGGAAACCCGTGAAAAGCAACAGCATACTAGGTGATCTCAACGTTGATTTCTGGGGTCACGTATTCTGTTGCAACAGCGGAAGAATACGTTCAGCAAAATAGTTGCGGGCGGTGAAGAATATTGAACGCATCAGTTTCCAATCGTTAAAGAGAATATTCAGTGTATCGGCGCACTGCCCGACGCTATCTGGATAATCGTGGGCCAAATTGTTTCGGAGTACACGCAGTGTCTGCCATTTTTCAACGGACTCTAATACGCCGGCCTTTTCTAAACGATTGAGCGTATCCAGGAAGGGGCGCGGTTCCTCATCTCCGATAACTAACAGAGCCATCGAGGGAAAAAATCGCGTCCCAATCGCATCCTGAAGTTTTGTAAATCTATAGATAAACTGATCTAGCAAAGCGACATTCTGGTCTGAAAGATTCTTGAGTGATTCTGCGGAAAGCGGGAAGGTGGATTTTAAACCAGCAGTTGCACTTTCAATTCGAGCTATATGGGCTTCACACTCCCCAATAGCTGTTTCAATCTTGTATTGAAGTATATTTGTCATAATAACACTCCGGTTCGAACGGCTTCCTGCACAACTAAACGCTTGTCTTCATTAGGATTCGGAGTAACCACTAAGTCAATATGCTGCTCTCCCAAGGCAATCTGAAGCAGGGCAATGGATTGAATACGGGCGCGCGCCAGAACATCACGAGCGGCATCGGCAATAACAAGAAGATCAAGATCGCCGCCCCGAGCAGCCGGTTGCACCCTCGATCCGAACAGAATAACTTTCGCATTTTCAGAAAAAACACTCCGGATCGTCTCTCGAATTTGCTCAATTACTTTCATGGACAAACGTACACGTCCATACTTTAAAATTTTCTCATCGCATTTTGCTTCAGTACAGTTGGATCTATTAATAATCATGTAAGAATAATAGGGCGTTCCTTGGCATTTTGTCAATTAGTCATTACTGACGCATAATATTTTTTTTGCCCTCAGCGGTTAATAAAATACTAAATTCAAAAGTAATTTATCACAGCAACGGTTGATCTGGCAAGATTTCAAAAAAAATCTCATGTTAATTTACCGTAATGGGTGTATTTTGGTCACCACTAGACAGTTTTCTGACCAGCTAAGGATTTCCGAGTAGTGATAATATTATAAATTAGGCGTTGTTGTTAAAATGTCATTCCAATCTTAGTTGACACGGTGCCGTTGCGATTTTATTAAGATCGTCTGTATCAATCCAAGGACTTGCAATGGTAGTTTTTATAAAAGCTATTAAACCTCGCACACCGAAATCGCAGATGTATTTAGCCAAGGCATAGGAATGGAGTGCTAACACATTAAGCGCATGCGCCATTCGCATCAGATAATGATAACCACGCATGACTTCCCAATTATACGAAAAGCAATGCTCATATTGATACCCCTGATGTTTTTCCACTAAAATAGATGATTCAATACCCCAGCGATGGTGAGCACCAAGATTACAGCGTTCATGTACTGTGCGTTTGTGCAGGGGTTCTGCTGATACCCATACATGCCGTGATTTCTTTGTTACCGTTTCGGCAGAGCCTAGTGCTATTTCCTGCCAGTTTTCTTCGCAAATGACGACATGAACCAATTGTTGCTTTTCTTTTTTGGTCACGGGGCAAATATAGCGATAATCTATATCGCTAACCCATCGAAAAAGCTGGTTGCGTTTCCCCCATGTTTGATGATGGATATTTTCTTTTTGCATAACCAGAAGCTTTTCAATTTCCTCCCATACTGAAGGTAGTGAATCGTCCTGTAAAACAATCATAAAATCCCAATTGTTCTTATGGCATATTTCCATGATGGGACCGTTAGGGTATAATCCATCAAGTAACACCAGGATGGGTAAATGTGAAAAAGATTTTTTTAATCGTGCGGCCAGCCTTTTAAATGCTTTTTGCTCACAATCCTGTTTGTTTTTGTCGCTATCACCTTCAGTATAACTTAATATCTCGCTGAGCAGCGGAATAACCATGCCGTTCTGAAATGCCAGATTTGCTTCTAACACATAAACATAGTATTGTTTCTTTTCTTCCGGTTCTGCGCCATCATCTTCAGTCTTATTTTTAGTTCGTACTTTCCGCTCCAGACATTTTTCATCCCAAAGGTAAGAACGTTTGAACTTTTGTGTTACGTCTATGGCTATCGGATAACAGCTGGCAATAAGATAACGAAGAAATTTTTTGTTACGGATTAAATGCTTAATCATATCAATATGAGCCTGTTCAATCTTGTTGACATCAATTTTTTTAAGTAATCTCGTTAGCGTATCATTATGCGGCAGGTCTTCAAGTTCGGGGAAAAGACTGCGAAGGTTTTTCATAAACATTGGGCGAGTCATCTCACGGGTTGCCTCCCGCCGTGAACTCATTTGAAAAGTAAAACATAGAATGCCATAAACTAACAGTACTGTCATTTTATGTTTGATTTTTTTCGGGCTTCTAAAATCCTTTATTTTGCTTAAGCGCTTTAACAGAACCGGTAATATAGAGCGATACGCTTTTATTTGATGCGTAAGAGCATCCAGACGCGCATCTCTTTCTTCCTCTATATCAGTATATTTGCATTTACAATTCGAGATGGTAGCTGATGGCGGAGCAATCAACCCTTCAGCATTCTGGGTTTTGCGTAATTTGTTTTGCGCTTTTTTATATTCTTTTCTCTGCTTTTTGATAGCTTCGCGATTGGGACGTCTACTTGGTTTGCTCATTCAATGATCCTTCCCTGTAAAGGTTCCGTACAAAGTCGTATGCGAAAGTCTTTTGAAAGTTGCTTAACATAAATC
>JALVAL010000214.1 GCA_027011205.1 Gammaproteobacteria bacterium | reverse complement strand
TTGCAATTATTACTGCCGCCATTATTACACACCGTATTATCAATAGCGGCGGGCGTAGATGAGGCAATACCTAATGTCACGGTTCCTGCCAGGGTATGACTTAATTGTAATGATCCGATCCCATTTGTAATGGTCGTACTGCCAGTCCAGTGATCAGCATTACCTGCGGGCAATAAACTGATATCCACATCCAGTGGGTATAGAGCTGAGCAATCTGCATTCAGACAGGCCTTAAAAATAATTGTTTCAGGATTACAGGTTAATCCCAGACCATCGTGAATAATTTCAATATGATGCAGTACTGAGCCACCGCCACAGGAACGACTACTACCGTCCCAGTTTTTCTTTACTCGCTCAAAATCTACAATGGTTTGTAAATCACCCAGAGTAAGAACCCCTTTAAATACTTTAACTTCATCTACGAAGCCTTTAAAACGATTCCATGTTTCTGCCCCATCCACTTCACCACCCAGAGATGCCTTGCCGGGTGCAATAACAGCAGTCCCGATAACCTGTCCAGATTTATGTTCCAGCAGATTACCCGAACTATCAAATAAATACAGATCCTTATTCGCCTTATTATTCGGCAGAACAGTTAATACTGCCGCGGCAAAATACCATTGATTGCTGGCAATCAAATTAGGTGAAGTATCCAGACTGACGGGATTAAAGCTGCGATGATAAAACCGAATTCTGCCCCTGCCGGGATCACCAACACTAAGCGCATAGCCTCCCGTCGAAGTTTCATCATCGGCAAAAATTCTCTGCCCGCGTTCATTATTATCCCGAGTATTAAACCAGCCGGTAATAGTAAAACTTTCCGTTAAATTGGGAAATGTCGGGAGCTCCACATAACCATTATCATTAAAACTACCAACCCGGCATATTCCACCATTAACCTGAAGATCTGATGCATCCGCCGTAGTCACGCCATGCTTGGCTGAACCATAATAATTATTGCCGCTATTATCAGCGACTTCATTACTCAGTCCAGTCCAGTTACTTTCATCCATACGCCACTCCGAGATAATACAGTTATTGGAAGCATTAAGTGCTAATTCAGTAGCACCGGTATAGGAAGGGTCCCCATAATTTGACAAGCTATGAAATCGAAAGACCTTACCCAGACTGGGGGTAAAATTAAAACTTTGCAGAGTATTATTCATGTTTGCAGTAAAAATATAGTTCGGACCTACGGGATCCCCCAGCAGTTCCAGTTCCCGCATCCCGGTATAAGATGGATCACCATAATTCTGAATCGTAATCAGGCGAACATGAGTTGCTGAGGTCACTATATCATCATTATCCAGAGTGATAGTATGCGGCCCGATTGAGCTGGGGACTGCAAAGGTATGCCCCGCCCCCAGAGACAGCCCCAGCAGACCAAATTCTCTGGCTCCTGTATAGTTGGAATCACCATAGTTGTTTATGGTTCTAAAACGTACTGCTGTGACATCAACAGGCCGCTCAGATGGGGGCAGTAAAAAAGTCTCGCCATTGGCATGCATGGCTGCCGTAAAAGTATAGGAAGCCCCTGTTGATGGGCCCAGTACGGAAAATTCACTGGCACCGGTATAGATAGAATCACCATAATTATTTATGGTTCTCATTCGTACATGGGTAATATTGTTAATCGGGCTGGCCAGAGTAAAGGTTTCACCATTGGCATTCATGGCTGCGGTATAGGTGTAACCAGGTCCAACAGATATCCCCGAAAATTGAATTTCATTGGCACCCGTATAAGAGGGATCCCCATAATTACTCAATGTTCTAACCCTGGCATGTGTTACGTTAGATATAGGAGGGAAGTTCCATATCTGTTCACTGGCATTCATTGCTGCATTAAATACCGTTCCTCCTCCCGGTGCATTAATAGTCTGCCAGTTACCATTATTAATTTTTATATCAATTTCAAACGTTTGAATTGAACGATCATTGACACCAAAATTGACCAGAGTAAAACGGTCCAGATTAATTGCATCGCCACTGACACCATTCAGATCAGTATCAAAGGAAAACTCGATGGTGTTGCTTTGTTTATTACTTAACCATTGAGAATTCAGATCACCATCGTGCAGATTGCTAGCGGCCCAGTTGCTGTTATTAAGCTGACTGTCAATAAAATCCAGTTGGCCGCCATTATCCCTGAGCACAAAATTATAATCGGGCTGACCGGCACCCGTGCCTGGAACTGCAATTTTTTTCCAGCCCGGATCAGTGGTGGTTTTTACCTCTATTTGAAACTGCCTGACCGCTCGATCATTCACACCATAATTTCGTAAATAAAATTTATCCATGGTAAATAAATCATCCGGATCACCATCCGCCCCGGTGGTTCCATCCAGATCCACATCAAACACCAGATCTATGGTGTTATTACTCTTATTACTTAACCACCGGGTATTGGCATCTCCATCATGTATATTTTTCCCGGCCCAGGTGGTGGAATTTAACTGACTATCAATATTTTCCACTATTCCGCCCTGAGAATTTAATGCAAAATTATAATCGGGAGTACCTGAAGCAGAACCGGGTACTTTTAACTTAGTCCAGTTCGGGTTGCTTAGTGTTTTTACTTCAACCTGAAATAATCTGACGGAACGATCATCAACACCATAATTACGCAGAGTAAATTTTTCCAGGGTAAACAGATCGTCCATATCACCATCTGCCCCGGTAGTACCATCCAGATCCACATCAAATACAAAATCCAGAGTATTGCTGCCCCTGTTACTTAACCAACGAGTATTCTGATCCCCATCATGAATATTTTTTGCTGCCCAGGTGGTGGAATTCAGCTGACTATTAATGGCGCTTAAACTTGCTCCATGCCAGAGCAGGGCAAAATTAAAGTCCGTCTCATTGGCATTACTACCGGGAACCTCCAGCTTGCTCCAGTTG
>JALVAL010000213.1 GCA_027011205.1 Gammaproteobacteria bacterium | reverse complement strand
AATTAATACATCAACTTTACCTGAAATGTCATATAAAAAGCCACATTATTATATTGTTATCTTTCTGGCTCTGTTTAGCCAGGGAATAATCAGCAGCTCTCTTTTTGCCTATGAGTCTCCCCTGCTTGCCACCCGGAGTAAGGCTGAGTCGGGGGTTATTGATGCTCAACTGGAACTCGCTGTCGCTTATGAACATGGTGAGGGCATTAATAAGAACCCGCAAAAAGCTATTAGCTGGTACTGTCGCGCCGCCTTAAAAGGCTCTGTTGATGCCCAGCGCAATCTGGCCTGGATGTTCCTTAATGCCCGAGGTGTTGATAAGGATGAGGCTCTGGCTGTTCGCTGGTTCAGTGCTGCAGCAAAATCCGGCGATAAATTTTCCCAGCAGACATTATCCCATCTTGATAAGCAATTAAAAACAGCTAGAACAGTTTGTGATGCCTCTGCCACACCCTTATGGGAATCTCGTAAATGCACCGTAAAATGCCGAAAAATAGTCAAACAGGCTCGTGACATTGCCCAGGGATATAATATCGAACCCCGTCTGATACTGGCTATGATTCAGCAGGAGTCCGGTTTTAGAACCAATGCCCGCTCTCATAAGGGTGCTATTGGTCTAATGCAATTATTACCGGAAACAGCCAAACGCTTTGGAGTTAAAAACATTCATAATCCCGAGCAGAATATTAAGGGCGGTGTTCTTTATCTCAGCTGGCTGTTGAGTCAATACCGGGGAGATGTTGCTCTGGCACTGGCAGGCTATAATGCCGGTGAGAAGGCCGTTGATCGTTATCAGGGAATTCCCCCTTATAAGGAAACCCAAAACTATGTTAAACGTATTTTAAAAATTTATGGTAAAACATACCATCCTTATGAAAAATCCCTCACTATGAGCTTGCAAAAATAGTCATTTTAAAAGCCTTCAGACTACTCCTGTAAACCCAATACCTCGTCTTAAAAGACGAGATATTGGGAAATATGCTGGGTGAACTAACAGATTCAGGCTTGTTAACTAATCTTAAAGCATGATTATAGTAACTACTCAGCATAAATTACAATTATTATTAAAATGGCAAAAGCTAATATTAGCTCTTGCTGATGAAACAAAGCTGGTTGAATCAACACCCGGTTATTAAAGTAGGCATTGATCCTGATTTCGCACTATTTGAATGGCAAGATAAAATAACCAGTTACAGGCTATGAATTTCAAATATCTTCAATTACTTAAACAGCGGAGTTTAATTCAATAAACTTATGAAACATCCTATTACTATTATTTATCATGGCAACTGTCCCGATGGCTTTGGTGCCGCACTTTCAGCCTACTTATATTTTAAGCAGCAGGCCAGTTATAAAACCCTTAAAAAAAATATTATTTATTATAAGGGCATACATGGAAACGCTCCGCCTGAATGCATAAGTCATAATGTTTATATACTGGATTTCAGTTATTCTCGTGACCATATACAGGCTCTATGTCATAGAGCGCACAGTGTGATCCTTATTGATCATCATATTAGTGCATACAAAGAACTGAAAGAACTTGATAAAGAACTCGATAATCTGACACTGCTTTTTGATATGCAGCAGTCCGGCGCCGTTTTAAGCTGGCAGCATTTTCATAACACTGCAACACCTGAATTATTGCAGCACATTCAGGATAATGATCTCTGGCAATTTAAGCTGAACAATACCCGCACCATTCTATCCGCAATTATGTCATACCCCCTGAAAATGAGACTATGGAACAGCTGGTTAAATGATGAACATGCTCTGGAAAAATTGCATGCTGAGGGTTTAATTCTGCAACGGCAGACTACCCGTCAGATTAAGCATTATAAACGAGCTGCCCGTATGGGTAAAATTGCCGGTTATACAGTTCCTGTCGTAAATGCACCGTCCAGCATAGGGAGTGATCTTCTGCATCAGCTTTCTGAGGACCATCCCTTTGCTGCCGCTTATGAAGACAAGCCTGATCGTCGTACCTGGCAGCTTCGTTCCGGTGGAAAACAGGCTATAGATGTGTCTGAAATTGCCCGCTTATTTGGCGGCGGCGGACATAAAAATGCCAGTGGTTTCAGTACTGAAAATTTTACTATTGAACTTACCGCTAAGAAACCCGCTAAGAAACCTGATGCCCAGAAAAAAAATTCAGAACCAAAATTGAATTAACTAACATCACCTTTAACACCACAACCCGATCTATAGAACAAATTACCACTAAAATCATAGCTAAAACCCGGCTGTAACGATTTCAGTATGGTTAATCTAAAAACCACAGTAGCCCCTGCAATGACATATAATCCAGCACAAAAATTCTCTCAACAGAGCTGTTTTTTTCTAGGAGTTTATCCAGGAATAGAAGTCGTAGCGAGGGGAAGCTCCTGGACCGAGACTGGACGCTTAATTTGTCGTAATTTATCTGAAAGCAGCTCAAATTTCTCCATAGCCTTCTCTAAAATACGTCCCAAATACTCATCTAAAGTTAACTGCGCAGCTATGGCTTTAAGTTGTTTAAAAAAATGATTGATTCATTTGTAAATTCCCTGCTTTTTTTCACGTCACCATGATTGCTGGTAATGAACATTTTCTTTTAGTTTCCTGATTTTGTTAAACGCCCAATACTACTCAGTAATAAGGGACGGCTTGTGATGACTTTATGGTGTTTTTCTGGAATAGCCAAACGAATAAATAAATTCCACCCATTACCTCATTGCCCTTTATGGGTATAAACCCGTGCAATCTTCGAGACAGGAGCTGACAACCCTAAATATCTTGAGTGGCATAACTACCCCAGCCTCATTAATTTTTCATTGGGTGCAGATCTTCTAAAACGATGAAATTAAAGTGAAAATTCAACAGTTAAGGCTTGAAAAACAAAAAAAGAGAGATCAAAATACTGGTTTATAAGTCT
>JALVAL010000212.1 GCA_027011205.1 Gammaproteobacteria bacterium | reverse complement strand
TATTTATGGAAAGTAATTTTATAGATTTATGTACCATTATCAATAAGAGTTTTATTCATATAATAATCGTAACTATTCTGTGTGATTAAATTTTGCACAGTTCAAGGCACAATAGGTTTCACTACCTCAAAGAGGCGCACGAAGAATGTGAGCAGATACAAATATATGACTATTCTCAGCTGCCCCATGAGGGTAGAGTACGAAAATAACGCACTATCTTATTAACAGAAGGGCTGGGTAAAAGAGGGATACGCTGAGTAGTTACTAAAAATCTATCATACTGATAGAGTATCTATTCAGCATGAATTCCCGTATCAGTCTGTAAGGGTAGTATTTCCGGGTTTATGGCATACAAGTAAGGCGCTTGAATGCGTCTCCCGGAAATATGCTACTACACTCTTACGAAGTTTGATTTACCCTGAATAGTCACTAAATATCAATATTAGTTACAGATAAAGCATTGTTCTCTATGAAATTTCTTCTAGGTTCAACATGATCACCCATTAGAGTTGTAAAAATTTCATCTGCAGATACAGCATCCTCAATCCTTACCTGCAGCAGACGCCGCACATTGGCATCCAGAGTTGTCTCCCAAAGCTGTTCAGGATTCATTTCTCCCAGTCCTTTATATCGCTGTATATGTTGACCTCGTTTAGATTCATTAATTAACCAGTTATGTGCCTGTTCAAAGCTATCCACCTGAATACGTTTTTCACCACGTTCAATAATAGCTTCACCGGGTGTCAATAAACCTTCAAGCTGCTCAGATAAATCCATAATGGTTTTATATTCACCGGAACGAAAGAAGTCTGACGGGATCATATATTCATGTTTTACCCCATGTCGTATCTCATTAAAGCGAATATCAAAATCTGTTTCGTTCTTATTTAGCATCTCAATTTCATACGACAATGAGAAATTATCTTCCTGGTTCAAGCTTGAATTTAATTCCTTAATCCAGTTAGTTATTATATCTCTATTAGACAAATCATCACTGCTTAACCGGCCCATCTGCATTAAACTATTAAGAAATCTTTCATTATAACGACTGGATAATCTGTTTTTTATGGCAATCACAGCCAGGTATTTTTTACTCAGATCCTCCAATGCAATTCCTTTTATCGGGAGAACATCTTCAGCAGGGTAGAGTGATGCTTTATCCAGTGCCAACTGTAATAAATAATCATTAAGTTCAGCATCGTCCTTAACATATTTTTCCTGTTTTCCTTTTTTTATTTTATATAAAGGAGGCTGGGCAATATAAATATAACCATTTTCAATAAGTTCCGGCATTTGTCTATAAAAAAATGTCAGCAGCAGGGTTCTAATATGTGAACCATCCACATCCGCATCTGTCATAATTATAATTCGATGATAGCGCAGTTTTTCTATATTAAACTCATCTTTACCAATACCTGTTCCCATAGCCGTAATTAATGTCCCTACTTCCACAGAAGAAAGCATTTTATCGAAACGAGCTTTTTCTACATTAAGAATTTTACCTTTTAATGGTAATATTGCCTGCGTCTTTCTATCTCTACCCTGCTTGGCGGAACCTCCTGCAGAGTCTCCTTCCACCAGAAATAATTCTGATAATGCGGGATCTTTTTCCTGACAATCTGCCAGTTTTCCAGGTAATCCTGCAATATCCAGTGCCCCTTTTCGACGGGTCATTTCTCTGGCCTTACGTGCAGCATCCCGGGCTCTGGCCGCATCGATAATTTTAGATGCGATGGCTTTAGATTCAGAAGGATTTTCTGCCAGAAACTCATTTAATTTTTCTGCCATAACAGATTCTACTGCACTCTTAACTTCTGAAGAAACCAGCTTATCCTTTGTTTGTGATGAAAACTTTGGATCAGGTACTTTTACCGACAGTACAGCAGTTAGTCCTTCCCTTGAATCATCACCTGTAGTAGACACTTTTGCTTTTTTTGCAATACCGCTTTGTTCTATAAATTGGTTTAATGTCCGTGTCAGGGCAGAACGAAACCCTGCCAGATGAGTACCACCATCACGTTGAGGTATATTATTGGTGTAACAGAATATATTTTCCTGATAGGTATCATTCCACTGTAAAGCTACTTCTACAGTGATATCATCTTTAACATTACTAAAGTAAATTATATTATTATGTAAGGTTGTTTTATTTCTATTTAGATGTTCTACAAATGCTTTAATTCCACCCACGTATTCAAAACAATCACTCTTATCTGCTTCCCGTTCATCCCGTAAATTAATACAGACTCCGGAATTTAAAAACGACAGTTCACGTAATCTTTTTGCTAAGATTTCGTAGTGATATTCTACATCGCTAAAAATCTCTTTACTGGGTAAAAAATATATTTCTGTTCCTGTTTTATCTGTATCATCAATTTCTTTCAATTCTGTTTCCGGTTCACCCAGATGGTAATGCTGTTCATATTTTTTACCATTTCTGCATATTGTGAGAATTACTTTCTCTGATAAGGCGTTAACAACAGAAATACCAACACCGTGTAAACCACCTGATACTTTATAGGAGTTATCATCGAACTTACCACCAGCATGAAGTACTGTCATAATCACTTCTGCTGCGGAACGCCCTTCTTCCTCATGCATATCAACAGGTATTCCACGTCCATCATCTTTTACACTAACACCACCATCACTATGAATAATGACATCTACAGAACTACAATATCCTGCCAGGGCTTCATCAATGGAATTATCAACCACTTCAAACACCATATGGTGTAAACCCGTGCCATCATCGGTATCACCGATATACATTCCGGGTCTTTTTCTAACCGCATCAAGTCCCTTCAGGACTTTAATATTCGAAGAATCGTAGGTATTGCTCATATATTGCACAACTCCAATTTAAGTGGTTTTAAGCTAATAAATTTTGTAAATACAGTATATTAACTGTATAGGAT
>JALVAL010000211.1 GCA_027011205.1 Gammaproteobacteria bacterium | reverse complement strand
GGTTTACATAATCATTACAGCAACATTAAATATAATTCATATAAATTTCATTGAACTTTCATTCAACAATCTGTTTATGAAACAAAAGCTTGTAAACATTAAATATATTTAATGTTCAAGAAAGACTGGTGTTATGTTAATACTGTAAAATTGCAGTCTAAATTTATCTATCTATCTGAAATTATGGAAATAAATCAGTAACAACTGATATTTTCTGATAATACAGTGTTAAAAACGGTTAAGCCTTTTAATTTTGGGAGCGAATATGCATTATACGGCGCTGAAATATCCTTTAAAAAAAATATTATTAAGTATTTTTTTTACTATTAATCTCATTGCAGTTCCTTCATTTACTAAGGCAGAATCCAGTGTAAAACCAACTGGGAACAAGTCTTCGGTCAGTCTGACCCAGGATAATACGGTTCTTACATTAAAAGAGGCAGAGCGCATAGCCCTTACAGATGAACCGGGTATAATCAGCAGGCAATGGCAGGCTAAAGCCCTTTCAGAGCAGTCTGTGGCCGATGGTCAGTTAATGGATCCCAAATTACAGCTGGTTGTTTCCAATCTTCCCGCTGATACCTTTGATTTTGATCAGGAAAACATGACTCAATTCAAAGTGGGTATCCTGCAGCAATTTCCGGCAGGTAATACACTGGACCTAAAACAGCAAAAAACCCTCAAACAGTCAGAATTATTCGACTCTAAAATATCAGAACGCAAGATCAGTATCATTAAAGATGTACGTCTGACCTATCTGGAAGTGTATTACTGGGAACAGGCTTATAAAACAATACGTCAGAATAAACGTTTCTTTTCCCAACTGGTTGAAATTGTACAGTCTATGTTTTCTGTCGGCCGCAATAATCAGCAGGATTTAATACGTGCTCAGCTGGAACTGAGCCGCCTTGATGATCGTCTGACTAAAATTACTCAAAAAATTAAAACTCAGCGCTCTAAACTCTCCCGCTGGATCGGCTCTCAAAATAGTTATAATACGCTGGCAAAAAAATTACCGGATATTTTTACGCCGGATCTAACCAGCTTGAATGATGATGATCTGACGCAGCTTTTTATGGCTCATCCAAAAATTCAGGAAATAGATAAACAACTGGAAATCAGCCGCAAAGATATCGATCTTGCCAAAGAAAATTTCAAACCCGGCTGGGGTTTAAATGTCAGTTATGGTTATCGTGATAACAAGCCGGATGGACCCAATAGAAAGCGGTCTGATTTTATATCTGCTGGAGTGACCATTGATCTGCCTTTATTTACAGCCAACCGACAGGACAAAAGACTGCTTTCAAAAGAACACAAATATCAGGCTTTGAAAGATAAGAGAAATGAGCAGCTTCGGCAAATGGTGTCTGCTCTGCAGCAGGAAATAGCCAATGAAGAACAACTGGAAAAGCGTCATCAGCTCTACTATAAACTACTGCTGCCTCAGGCAAAACGTCAAACCAGAGCGTCTTTGATGGCCTACCAGTCAGACAGAGGTGATTTTGCTGATGTCATGCGAGCTTATATAGATGACCTGAATGCTAATCTTGATGAACGACGTATCGCAGTTGACCATTTACAGACCAGAGCCAGAATTTTGTATTTTATATCTGATTCCTATAGTAAAAATAACAAGTGATAATTTGAGGATTTTATTGTGAACAAACTTTTAACAGGTGTTATCCTGATTAGTTCTGGTCTGGCAGGCGGCTATTTTGCTCAGCCTTTTGTACAGGAACAATTGCAATCAGCGGGTATTTTGTCTACGTCGCAGGACAACGGTTCTTCTGGAAGTTCCGGTGAACAGAAGATTTTATACTGGGTTGCACCTATGGATGCAAATTATCGTCGTGAAAAGCCGGGTAAGTCCCCTATGGGAATGGATCTGGTGCCGGTTTATGAAGATGAAGGTGGTGAAGACGGGGTTGTTAAAATATCACCGGTTGTTCAGAACAATTTAGGTGTTCGCATCAGTAGCGTTAAAAAAGGTCAGATAAACCGCGATATCAATACTGTAGGATACATTCAGTTTGATGAAGAAAAACTTTATCACCTGCATACTCGGGTCGAAGGCTGGGTAGAAAAACTGGATGTCAAAGCCACGGGGGACGTGGTTAAAAAAGGTCAGAAACTGTTCGAACTGTATAGTCCGGCACTGGTTAATGCACAGGAAGAATATATTACTGCCCTTAAAAGTGGTAATCGTATTTTAATTAAGGCCTCAAAAGATCGCCTGTTATCACTGGGTTTGAATCTGAATCAAATTAATCAATTAACAAAAACCCGAAAAAAACAACAGCGTATAGCTTATTATTCCAAACATGATGGCTTTGTTGAACAACTGATGATCAGGGAAGGTATGTTTGTCAAACCCTCTAAGGATGTGCTGACAATCGGTCAAATAGATACTGTCTGGGTTATTGCTGAAGTTTTTGAACGTCAAAGCGGCTGGGTTAAAAAAGGTCAGACTGTAGATATGACTGTAGCTGCTTATCCGGGTAAATCATGGAAGGGTATCGTTGATTATATTTATCCGGTTCTGGATAGGAAAACCCGTACTCTGAAAGTCAGGATTCGATTCAACAATCCTGAGCAATTGCTTAAACCCAATATGTTCTCACAACTGATAATACACAGTAGTTTAAATAAAGAAACGCTGTACGTTAAACGTGAAGCTATTATTCGTAATGGGGAAATGGAGCGGGTAGTGAAGGCTTTAGGTGATGGTAAGTTTCTTTCTGTGGCCGTTAAAACCGGTACCGAAAGCGATGGTTATGTGCAAATTTTAAAAGGGCTTAAGGAAAATGAAAAAATTGTTACTTCTGCACAGTTCCTGATTGATTCTGAATCCAGTTTGAGCGCGTCTTTTGAACGTATGGAAGAACCCAAAGCCGCTGAAAAGTCAGCTAACAGCCAGACTGCCAGTAAAAATCAGGTGTGGATAGAAGGTGCTATTGTTGACGTTATGCCAGGTCATAATATGCTGACTATTCAGCATAAAGCCGTTTCTGAATGGGGCTGGCCCGAAATGTTAATGGATTTTCCAGTTAAAAAATCTATAGATATAGCCATGTTTGAAGTTAAGGACCCCATTCGTTTTCTGGTTGAAAAAGACGATGATGGTTCAATAGAAATCATTGAAATTAATAAAGAGGATCTGAAATGATTGCCTCAATTGTTTACTGGTCCTTAAAAAACCGGTTTTTTATTATACTGGCATCCCTGATTATGCTGGGGTTTGGTATCTACTCGGTGAAACAGACGCCAATTGATGCTATTCCTGATCTGTCTGATGTACAGGTTATTGTCAAGACTTCTTTTCCTGGTCAGGCACCACAGGTTGTGGAAGATCAGGTCACCTATCCTCTAACCACGGCAATGTTATCGGTACCTAAAGCGGTGACTGTTCGGGGATATTCGTTCTTTGGAGATTCCTATGTTTATATTATTTTTGAAGAGGGAACCGATCTTTACTGGGCCCGTTCAAGAGTGCTGGAATACCTGAGTCAGGTGGCATCGTCCTTACCATCTACCGCTCAGTCTCAACTGGGTCCTGATGCAACCGGTGTTGGCTGGGTATATGGTTATGCACTGGTTGACAAGACCGGTAAAACTGATATCAGTCAGCTGCGCAGCCTGCAGGACTGGTTTTTACGTTATGAGTTACAGACTGTACCGGGTGTTTCTGAAATTGCTACCATAGGCGGCATGGTCAAGCAATATCAGATCATTGTAGATCCCGAAAAACTCCGTGCCTATGATATTCCTTTAAGCCTGATCCGTACTGCCATCAATAAAGGCAATCAGGAAGCTGGTGCCTCTGTAGTAGAAATGGGTGAAGCCGAGTATATGGTGACTGCAAGCGGTTATCTATCCAGTGTAGACGATATTGATAAAATTCCTCTGGGGTTAAATGTTAATGGTACGCCACTGCAGTTAAGAGATGTGGCTGATGTGACAACCGGGCCACAAATGCGACGTGGTATAGCTGAACTTAATGGCGAAGGTGAAGTGGTTGGTGCATATGTGGTTATGCGATTTGGTGAAAATGCCCAGAAAACCATTAAGCTGGTTAAGGAGAAACTGAACGAATTAAAAAAAGGTCTGCCAGATGGGGTGGAAATTATTACCACGTACGATCGTTCAACCTTAATTAATCATGCGGTAGAAAATCTATATGAAAAACTACTGGAAGAATTCATTGTCGTGGTGTTAATCTGTGCTATTTTCCTGTTTCATTTTCGCTCATCTCTGGTTATTATTATCAGTCTTCCTATTGGAATTCTGGGTGCTTTCATTATCATGCATGCACAGGGACTCAATGCCAATATTATGTCCTTAGGTGGCATTGCAATTGCCATTGGTGCCATGGTGGACGGAGCCATTGTGATGATTGAAAACGTCCATAAGCACATAGAAAAAACCCCTTTAACTGATGAAAATCGATGGCAGATCATTGCTGAGGCTTCAGTGGAGGTTGGACCGCCGTTGTTTTTCTCCCTGTTGATTATCACCATGAGTTTTCTGCCGGTATTCAGCCTTGAAGCTCAGGAGGGCAGAATGTTTGCCCCACTGGCCTTTACTAAAACCTATGCAATGGCTGTTGCTGCCGGACTATCAATAACCCTGGTTCCGGTATTAATGGGATACTTTGTTCGAGGTAAAATTTTACCGGAACATAAGAATCCCGTAAATCGTCTGGTTACCTGGATCTATAATCCTGTTATAAGAAATGTACTGGATGCTCCTAAGACAATGATTTTTATTGCTATTATTGTCCTGGCTGTTGGCATGTGGCCGTTGACTGAAATTGGCAGTGAGTTTATGCCGCCGCTGGATGAAGGTGACCTTATGTATATGCCCACCACTTATCCAGGTATATCCATAGGTAAGGCCAGAGAAATTTTACAGCAAACTGATAAACTGATTAAAACCCTACCGGAAGTCAAGACCGTATTTGGTAAAATAGGTCGGGCAGAAACTGCTACGGATCCAGCACCATTGACGATGATTGAAACCGTTATTCAGCTCAAACCAAAGAGTGAATGGCGAGAAGGTTTAACTACAGAATTATTACGTAAAGAACTGGATCAGCTGGTTAAGTTTCCCGGTTTGACCAATGCCTGGGTGATGCCTATTAAAACCCGTATTGATATGCTGGCAACCGGTATTAAGACCCCGGTCGGTATTAAAGTTTCCGGACCTGATTTAAAAGAAATTGAAAAAATTGGTAAAAGGCTGGAACAGGTTTTAAAAAATGTTGAGGGCACGGCATCAGTTTATTCTGAACGGGTTGCGGGGGGGCGTTATATTAAAGCGGATATTGATAGAGATAAAGCTGCACGTTATGGTCTGAATATTGCCGATGTACAGCAGGTTATTACGACGGCCATTGGTGGTATGCAGGTTTCCCAGTCTATAGAGGGACTTGAGCGTTATCCCATAAATGTTCGTTATCCCCAAAGCTATCGTGATTCCGTTGAGAAAATAAAATTATTGCCTCTGGTCACCAAAACCAATGAACGAATTGCACTGGCCGATGTAGCTGATATTTATGTTGCTGATGGACCACCGGCTATTAAGAGTGAAAATGCCCGCCTTAATGGCTGGACTCTGGTAGATATTGACGGACGTGATCTGGGGTCTTATGTGGCAGAAGCCCAGAGAGTTGTTGCCGAACAGGTTGATTTACCATCCGGTTACTCTATTTCCTGGTCTGGTCAATATGAGTATATGGTACGTGCAAAGGAACGACTGGCCATGGTGGTCCCTTTAACCCTGGGTATTATTGTGCTGCTGCTTTATATTAACTTTAGAAATATAGTGGAAGTACTGATTATTATGGGTACCTTACCTTTTGCACTGATAGGTGGTTTCTGGCTTATGTATTTGCTTGATTTTGATATGTCAGTAGCAGTTGGTGTTGGTTTTATTGCTCTGGCTGGTGTAACGGTTGAAATTGGTGTACTTATGCTGGTTTATTTAAATCAGGCCTATTGCCGATTATCGCATGAATTACAGGAACAAAATCGCTGTATGACCCGCAAAGAAGTAAAAGCAGCCGTTATGGAGGGTGCTGGGCAGCGTGTACGTCCAATTGTCATGACCGTTTCGGCGATTATTGTTGGTTTAATTCCTATTATGTACAGCAGTGGTACTGGCTCAGAAGTGATGCAGAGAATTGCCGGTCCAATGATTGGAGGAATGCTTAGTTCGGTCGTCTTAACGCTACTGGTTATTCCTGCTATTTATTTTCTGTGGAAATCAGTGACCTTGTCAAAATGTTCTGTTTCTGATCAGGCTATGTCACAGGAAAACCTGTCACATGAAAATAAATTAAATGAGGATGCATAAATGTACAGCAAAGTTATTATGATTTTAAATATTTCTGACTACGACCTGATTGCTGAAGAAGTACAAAACCTTAATATTTCGGGTGTATCAGTAAGTAAAGTACAGGGGTATGGTAGTTATATCAATGAGTTTAATGATTATGGCCTTTGTGACAGTCTTAAGGTAGAGGTTTATACTTCCGCTGATGAAGCTCAGCGTATTGCTGAATTTTTTTCTCAATTAGCCAGAAAAATGACTGAAGGCGGGGGGGTTGTAGCCATTGAACCGGTGACCAGTTTATTAAATAATAAAAAACTGACGTAATTTATAATCAAATATCTTAATAGATAACAGGAAAACCATGCAAAGTTCCGAAAACAGGCAATATAAGCTTCAAATCAGTGAAATGACCTGTGGTCATTGTACAGGAAGAGTTAAAAAAGCCGCATTACAGGTTAGTGGTGTTCAGACTATTGATATTGATCTGGAACAGGGAGAAGCCACTGTAACGGGTGGGTTGCCTCATGAAGTTATTCAGGCTGTCAGTGATGCCGGTTACCCGGCTAGACCGGTAGCGGATATTCCGGATTCCTGCCCGATAAAAGCACCTGAAGAACAAAAGCTATCTTCTGGCTCCCTGACTAAAGCGGATAATACCTCCTATATTATTGAAATAACAGATATGACCTGTTCCAGCTGTGTATCCACAGTAGAAAAAGCTATTCGTTCTGTTGCCGGAGTAGAAGAAGCCGCAATTAATCTTATTGAGAAAATGGCACTGGTAAAAGGGGGAGACCCTGAAACTGTGGTCAATGCCATTATTGACCAGGGTTATCAGGCCAGCTTGCGTCCTGTCTCAGAACCGCCTGTGGTGGACAGGTATTATCATATCAGTATAGAAGACATGACCTGTTCAAGTTGTGTTTCCACGGTAGAAAAAGCCATTTTATCGGTAGCTGGAGTTACAGAAGGTTCAGTCAATCTGCTGGAAAAAACAGCTCAGGTTGCCGGGGGTGATCCCCAGGCTGTGATTAATGCCATTATTGATCAGGGTTATAATGCCAGCCTCATAGAACAGCATAAACCGAATAATACTTATAGCATTACTCTAAACAAACCCGAAGGCAGCTCTGATAAGCAGTTTAAGGTACAGCTTAAGGCGTTGTTTGCTTCCCATGAGGAACATATCACTCATATGGAATTCAAGGTAAATGAAATTCCAGTGAAGCTGGAAATTACTTCAACCCTGCACCCGGCACAATTACTGATTATTTTAAAACAGGCTGGTATAGAATCCAGTATCAATGAACAATATGAAGATCCCTATATTGAACAGGAAAGGCAAAGCAGGATAGAAATTCGTCGTTCCTGGCAACGGGCAATTTTGGCCGGTACAGTTGGTGCCTTATTAATATCTTTTGAATATATGGGGTGGCTGCCTGAAGTTGCCAGAGATACTACTTTTCATGGTATGAGTACGCAGTTATTCTGGTTTCTTATTGCCCTGGTCTGTCTGTTTACCATGTGGTTCAGTGGACGTAATTATTATATTACGGCTGTAAAGCAGGCACGACATTTATCCTCTAATATGGATACCCTGGTTGCCCTGGGTACTTCAGCCGCCTGGCTTTCTTCTATGTTGATTATTATTGATCCGGATTTTATTCCAGGAGGAGGACATCTGTATCTGGATGCCGGAGTTATTATTCTTTCGTTTTTACAGTTTGGTCATGCTCTGGAAATTAAGGCAAAACGTACCACCAGTGCGTCTATTGCCAGTATTATTGAACTTGCGCCAAAAACAGCAAGCGTTGTTTACGATAATGTTGAAGTGATTTTACCGGTATCATTGCTGCAGATTAGTGATCAGATTAAGGTTAAGCCGGGTGAACGCATACCTATTGACGGCATAATCATACAGGGCAATTCAACTATTGATGAATCAATGCTGACAGGTGAGCCGTTAGCAGTTAAAAAGAAAACCGGTGATAATGTCACTGGTGGCACAATCAATAAATCAGGTAGTTTTATTTTTACTGTTAATAAAATGGGTCAGGAAACTACTCTGTCACAGATTATTAATATGGTGAAACAGGCTCAGATGACCAAACCTGAAATTGGTCGTCTGGTGGATAAAATTGCCTCGGTGTTTGTTCCTATTGTCATTGTTATTTCAATCACCACCTTTTTTCTCTGGTATTTTATTGGTCCGGAACCCCATCTGGCTTATGCTTTAACTGCTGGCATAGCAGTTCTGGTTATCGCCTGTCCCTGTGCCTTAGGTCTGGCTACCCCAATTGCTATTATGATGGGTACCAGTAAAGCCGCACAGTTAAATATTTTAATTAAGAATAGTGATGCATTGCAAACTGCCAGTAAATTAACTCATGTTGTGGTAGATAAAACGGGAACCCTGACTCAGGGCAAACCATCGGTGACGGAGATTATTCTTAATCCAGTTTTGTCTTCTGAGACTATTAACAGGGATTATCTCCTGCAGCAGGCGGCATCTCTGGAAAATAATTCTGAACACCCTCTGGCAGAAGCCATATTAAAAGCAGCTGAAGAACAGGGTGTTTCTCTATTAAGTGTAGAACATTTCAATGCCATTGAAGGCCGGGGTGTAACAGCGGTTATTGAAGATAAAAAAATGCTGCTGGGTAATCTGGCTTTTATGACAGAAAATAATATTATCATAGATAAAGCCATCCATAGTCAGGCAGAACTTTTGTCAGAATCATCTGCAACACCTGTCTGGCTGGCTGAAGATGGTTTATTATTAGGTTTAATGGCCTTAAAAGATGCCATCAGGGAAGATACACCGGCTGCCGTTAAATTATTGCAGAAACAGGGTATTCAGGTGGTTATGTGCTCTGGAGATTCGCATAAAACAGCCCAGGCTGTTGCTGAAGAATTAGCTATCAGTGATGTACACAGCCAGGTTATGCCTGAGGATAAACTCAATATTATAAAAAGTCTGCAGAAACAGGGGGCTATAGTCGGTATGGTGGGAGATGGTGTCAATGATGCTCCTGCTCTGGCACAGGCTAACACTGGTTTTGCTATTGGCAGTGGTACTGATGTTGCGATTGAAAATGCAGATATTACTCTGGCCGGTAACTCTTTAATGAATGTCGGTACTGCTATTGCTGTTTCATCAGCAACTATGAGAAATATCAAACAAAACTTATTTGGTGCTTTTGTTTATAATGTAATTGGTATTCCATTAGCAGCAGGTGTTTTTTATCCGCTGACGGGCTGGTTATTAGCTCCTGCATTTGCCAGTGCAGCAATGGCATTATCATCCGTTACGGTGGTTGCTAATGCTAACCGTTTACGTTTTTTCAAACCTGAAAATTGAACCTGTAAATTAAATTGGAGATGAAGATGAGTTCTATTATTAATCTAAAAGTAACAGGTATGACCTGTAATCATTGTGTCATGCATACCAAAAAAGCTCTTGAAGCTGTTTCAGGGGTAGAAAATGCAGAGGTCAATCTTGAAGCCGGTGCGGCAAAAGTAACTGGAACGGCAAAAGTTGATGCACTTATTAATGCCGTTAAAGAGGCTGGATATTCTGCAGAAGTAGAATAGTCTCTATTTAGTGGGCATCCGTTTATTGATGCACACTTGCGGCACAGGGACGTGCCGCTCATTTTTGACGACCGTAAGTCGTTGAAAATGGAGTAAAAGAAAAATCACACTTTTTCTTTTACGTTCCGGTAAATTGCCAGGAAGGCAATTTCCGGATGGACACTATTTAAGATATTGATTTTATGTAACTGCTCAGCGTAATTTCATTATGAAATAAAATCGGGCAGTTTTTTATCAAATAACATTTCCATAGCATGACTTGAAGTCACACCATGCTTTCGGCAAGTTGATAAATAACCACGCACACGAC
>JALVAL010000210.1 GCA_027011205.1 Gammaproteobacteria bacterium | reverse complement strand
GGTTGCTCCTGAACTGGCGGTAGATAATAATCAGACTCTTGAAATTGATGGTCAGAAGTTTCGTATACACTCCTTAGTTCCGGCTCATACCAATACCGATATTATGATTGAACATATCAATTCCAGTACCCTGTTTTTAGGTGATAATAGTTTCTATAAGCGGATGGGGCGTTTTGACACTTCATCCAGTATGCTGGGCAATATTAAGGCGCTGGAATATGCCCAGGGTTTAAATATGAAACTTTATATTCCCGGACATGGTCAGTCCGGCGGTAGCGATACTGCTATTAAACCTTTTCTTGAATACCTGAAACGGGTTCGGGAGGTTGTTCAGGCCGGCTTTGATGATGAACTGCAGGACTTTGAAATCAGGGATAAAGCTATCACACAGTTTGATGACTATAAATCCTGGACCGGTTTTGATGTGAATTTTGGTAAACACATCAATAAAATGTATCTTGAAATAGAAAAAAATGCCTGGTAACAGGCCATAAAAATTTTAATTGAAGGAAATCTTTAGGTTATGACTGATTATAGTGATTTTGAAAGTGATGTGTTTTCCTGTAAATATGAAGATGAGACTGCGGTTATCTGTCTAAAAGCCGATTCATTTAAATTGACCACTGATCCGCATCATTTTCATGACATGCTGGAGTGTATGAATAGCATAGAGGTGGATGAGAAAATAAAAGGCATACTGGCATTGCATACGGTCAGGTTCGAACGTATTAAAAATATGCAGACTTTTATTCAATCCATTCAAAAAGAGTCCGGCTATGTGCAAAAGGAAATGGGGGTTACCCGATATGGTAATTCAGTAAAACGCCTGACTCTGGCCATTAATGACTTTTCCAAACCCTGTGTGGTTGGTATTCAGGGACAGACTGTCATTGATGCTTTCGGCTTTTTTATGGCCTGTGATCAGCGCATTGCCGGTGAAGATCTGAGTATAGAATTTCCCGGACTGGATATTGGTGTAACACCAATGGGCGCGGTGGCTTTTTATATGAGCCGGCAGATGGGTGCTAACAAGGCACTGGAAATACTTATGTCCAAAGATCCGGTTAATGCAGAAGAAGCAAAACAGCTGGGTTTTGTCACCACAGTCGTTCCTACTGAGCAGGTTAAGGAAGAATGCCGCAAACGTCTGGAAGAAATGTATAAGGTGCCCGGGGTAACCTTAAGTCTGACCAAACAGTTAATTCGTCCTAAAACCTATGAACTGGAAGAACACTTTGAACTTTCCTCTCGCCTGCTATGGAGCTCTATTGTGGACAGTTAATACCTGCCCGTGAGTTCTATGCCGGTAAAGGTCATAAAAAAGCCAATGGCAATAGAGAAGTGAATTTGCAGATAAGTTAAAAGCCAGTAAATATGCGGTGACGGTACTGCCGATATTGGTACCCATAATCACCGACGGTCTTTATTCGATCGTCTGAAAGCAATCTGCCAGAAATAGGGCCAGGTCGCCAAACAGCCCCTGGTCGGTATTTATCTGTGATTAGATGTTACCAGTTTTTGAAAGGGGTCAGCATTAACATCGCATTATAATATTTATTCTGGCCGGTAACCTCTTCTGCTATCCATGCTGGTTTTTCAAATTCTTCATCTTCTGACTCAAGCTCGACCTCAGCGACAACCAGACCTTCATTATCACCATAAAACTCATCCACTTCAAAGGTATGTTTGCCTGATGCTACCAGAAACCGGGTTTTATCAATGATACCTCCATCGCAAAGTTTTAATAAATCTTGAGCATCAGAAACGGGGATTTCCTGCTCCCATTCATAGCGAGTGGCGCCGGATTCGTTACCCTTGCCTTTAATCGTAAGATAACCTGTATCATCCTTAATACGCACTCTGACGGTCCGTTCCGGTACGGTTGATAAATAACCCTGAATAATTCGAAGCTGCTTTTTGGCATCCTGTTTAAAGGTATCACCGGAAACCAGGAATTTTTTTTCTATTTCAAATGGCATTGTTTTTTCCTCATATTAAGGGTAAAGGCTAAATTTGGCCAAAAGCAGGTAATAGATGAAAGATCAACAGCCCACTGGTACCATTTTCTATATGGAAGGTTTTGCCCTTAATATAGGTGGTTCGCATGGGACATTCACTTGCTTTATAGTCTGTTTCGTCAGCATGGGCATAATGTGCTGCTTTGTGCACGGATATACCGGGCAGCTCATCAACTTCATAACCAGGCATTGTGGCTGCCAACTGATTGCAAAAAATCAGATTGCCGGAGATATCCAGACCAAAGACTTTCTCCAGCCGAGTTTAGAATGAGTTCATTGTGCTTCTGTTCTTCTTCCATGCGTGTGGCCTGGGTGATATCTTCAACCATGGCAGTGAAATGGGTAACCTGATCAATATTGGAAACTGTATCATCAACTACTAGAATCAGCTGTTTTTCATTGTTATCAGGCATTTGGAGATATCTCTAATAGTTACTTAAACTAACAGCATCAGAGCAATCATTTACCCAGCACCTCGTCCTTAAGGCGAGGTGCCGGGTTTACTAGGCCGGAAGGCATTCATCCTTTCAAGTTAAGGTAAATATTCCAGGATACTTTCCATCAGGCTATTAATAGACCTATAGCGTTCTTGAGGAACTGACAGAATCTCTGCCTCAGATTGAATATATCTGCCTTCTACAAGTTCGTCTCTGCAATTTTCGACAATTGCCTGTGCTGATATTGGTGTTGTTTCCAGGTGAAACTGCAAGCCAATAACATTGTCCCCTATTTGAAATGCCTGATTCTTGCAGGCTCTGCTTTCTGCAATTTTTACAGCTCTATCTGGCAGGCTAAATGTTTCACCATGCCAGTGAAAAACATCTATTTCATCAGGAAACTGGAAAACAGAAGGGTTATCTGATTTTACCGCCTGAACTGGAAACCATCCAATTTCCTTTTTAGAATTGGGAAATACGTCAGCACCCATAGAATGGGCAATAAGCTGAG
>JALVAL010000209.1 GCA_027011205.1 Gammaproteobacteria bacterium | reverse complement strand
GCTTTATTGGTTCTGCGGTGATTCGCCAGTATATCAGAGAGACACAGGATACTGTTATTAATGTGGATGCGCTGACCTATGCCGGTAATCTGGAATCCCTGGTGGACGTTGAAGATGATCCACGTTATCACTTTGAACAGGCTGATATCTGTGATAAAGAGGCTATGGAACGTATTTTTAAAAAATATCAGCCCGATGCGATTATGCATCTGGCCGCTGAATCTCACGTGGATCGTTCTATTGACGGACCGGCTGATTTTATTCAAACCAATATTGTCGGTACCTGTAATTTACTGGAAGTCGCTCGAGCCTGGTGGAATCAATTGTCCGTTGACAGAAAAACAGCCTTTCGTTTTCATCATGTTTCAACGGATGAAGTGTATGGTGATCTGGATGAAAGCGGTTTTTTTACCGAAACAACGGCTTATGATCCCAGTTCTCCATACTCTGCCAGTAAAGCTTCTTCCGATCATCTGGTACGAGCCTGGCATAGAACCTACGGTTTTCCAGTGGTGATCACTAATTGCTCAAATAATTATGGCAGTCATCAGTTTCCGGAAAAACTGATCCCCCTGGTGACCTTAAATGCACTGGAAGGAAAACCATTACCCATTTATGGTAATGGTTTGCAAATACGTGACTGGCTGCATGTGGATGATCATGCCAGAGCACTGCGTCTGGTACTGGAAACAGGTAACAATGGTGAAACTTATAATATTGGCGGCCATAATGAGAAAACCAATCTCGATGTGGTTAAAACCATTTGTACCCTGCTGGATAAAATGTTACCCGAATCACCCTATATTCCACATGAGCAGTTAATCAGCTATGTCTCGGATCGTCCCGGTCATGATGTACGTTATGCTATTGATGCCGATAAAATAGATAATGAACTGGGCTGGACGCCGCAGGAGACTTTTGAATCCGGGATTGAAAAAACCATTCAATGGTACCTGGATAATAAAGCCTGGTGTCAGCATGTGCAGGACGGCAGTTATCAGCGGGAACGTCTTGGAACGGGAGAAAAGTCATGAAAGGAATAATTCTTGCCGGTGGTTCAGGTACCCGCCTGTATCCAATTACCAAAGGGGTCAGTAAACAGTTAACGCCTATTTATGACAAACCGATGGTTTATTATCCCCTGTCGGTATTAATGCTGGCAGGTATTCGGGAGGTATTAATTATCTCCACGCCTCATGATCTTCCTCAGTTTGAAGCGCTTCTGGGTGACGGTTCTGAAATTGGCATGAGTTTCAGTTATAAAGTTCAGCCTGCTCCTGATGGGCTGGCACAGGCTTTTATTCTCGGTGAGGATTTTATCGGCGATGATGATGTCTGCATGGTGCTGGGAGACAATATTTTTTATGGTCATGGCTTTAAAAAAATGCTCCGTCAGTCCGTAAAAAATGTGTCAGAACAGGCGAAGGCAACGGTATTTGGTTATTATGTTAAAGATCCTGAGCGTTATGGGGTGGTTGAATTTGATGACAACGGTAATGTGCTGAGCATTGAAGAAAAACCAGAACAGCCCAAAAGCAACTTTGCGGTGGTAGGGCTGTATTTTTACCCTAATAGTGTGATTGATATTGCCAGAGCGGTAAAACCTTCACATCGCGGTGAACTGGAAATTACCACGGTTAACCAGATATATCTGGAACAGAAAAATCTTAAAGTGGAACTCATGGGCCGGGGATTTGCCTGGCTGGATACCGGTACCCATGAAAGCCTGATGGAGGCCTCTAACTATATTCAGGTGATTGAAAATCGTCAAGGGCTTAAAGTGGCCTGTATTGAAGAAATTGCTTTTGAAATGGGTTATATCAATAAAGAACAGCTAATTGAACTGGCACAGCCTCTGAAAAAAAATCAGTATGGACAATATCTGCTTCGCCGGTCGGAAGAAGAGTTATCAAGCTGAACTACTCATAGCCTAATCCCATTCACCGGTTAAATGGTGCATTAAATCATCGACTTCCAGTTCAGAGATGACTTTACCCTGGACAGAGTTTCCTGAATTATGAGTTGAACTGTAGCTGCCGCTGATCAGGGGATGCCAGTCAGGAAGTTTTTGGCCTTCAGCAAGTAAGCGGTAGGCACAGGTGTCGGGCATATAATAGACCTGTTGTAGATTGTCAGGAGCCATGGTGATGCATTCGGGTACCAGAATACTTCGCCGGTTATATTCATTACACTGGCATTTTTCAATATCGAGATACTGGCACACCACATTAGTGGCATAAATAATACCGCTATCTTCATCCTCCAGTTTATGCAGGCAGCATTTTGCACAACCATCACAAAGCTGTTCCCATTCACTTTGAGTCATTTCTTTTAATGCTTTGTATTCCCAGAAGTTTAGTGCCATAGTTATTATAGTCGTAAGTCGTAAGTCGTAAGTCGTAAGTCGTAAGTCGTAAGTCGTAAGTCGTGAGTTTAGAGTAATATGATTTTAAGAAAAATGATTCGTTTGCTCAGGGTTATTTTGCATGTGCTCTGGGGGGTAGTGCAAGCACTTTACTATCTGGAACGCAATAAATACCCTGGCGTGAAGGAGAAACCCATTATTCAGCGCTGGTATCAGCAGTTCTTAAAACGAATGAATATCCATGTCAGAGTGCATGGTGTTCTGGCTGAAGATAATCATCTGATGGTGGCAAATCATATTTCATGGAAAGATATTGTCCTGCTGAGTTCTTTGTATTCCACCACTTTTGTGGCAAAAAATGAAATATCACGCTGGCCGGTGGTGGGCTGGATGAGTGTTCGAACAGGCACCTTATTTATCAAACGCGGCAGTATCAGTGACGTTCGGCGTCTGAACAAACAAATTGCAGGACTCCTGAGAACAGGGGAGCGAGTGACGGTTTTTCCGGAAGGGGGAACGGGAGAAGGCGAGGAAATCGCCCATCTTTATCCGGGTATGTTTCAGGCGGTAGTAGATATAGAGGATCAGATTAATATTGGTGTACAGCCCGTGGTGATAATTTATAAAGTGGATGGCAGGCTGTCAGCAGATATACCCTATACTGGTGATACCAATCTGCTGAAAAATCTGTGGGCGATTCTGGGTTTCCATCAAATCACGGCAGATGTGTATTTTACACCGGTGATTCAGGCTGTCAGCTGCAGTCGTAAGGAACTGGCGCAAAAAACCTATCAGCAAATGCAGAGGGTATTAGAAATTCACCTGTAACTTATACTGAACAGCCGCAAACTGCTTTAATTCTCCGGAACTCCTTTTTTTTTTCAAAATTGAGCTATAGTTCACAGTGTGTAAAAAAAAACAAAAGCGGAAATTTATATGCCACAGGAAAGTACTTGTTTTGTATCAGATAGCACAGTCTGCCAATTTTCAAAAAAGCGGTTATATAATCGTTTTATGGGAATTATGCCGGCCTTTCGTCATATTTTAAGCGGGGAAACTCATCTGTCCTGTGAAATCGACGGTTCTCCGGCTCCGATTCATCGAGTGGATACTCTGCCCAGACTCTGGCTGAATTATAATAATGATAAAACAGAATGCAAATTACAACGGCATATAGAAAAAGGCTATGTTGTTATGGGACATTTTATGAACCAGAATGAAGCTGCTCAGCTGTTACCCCATTGATTTTTCTCTTCTTAATACCGTATTATGCGTATAACAAAATTTAATTTAAACTGGAGAAAGCAATGTACGGTATTCATATAACAGTGGACTGTGGTATAGCAGAAGCGGATCAGAAAACCAGAGCTGCTCTGAAAGCAGAAGGCTTTGGCGTTCTAACAGAAATTGATGTACAAAAAACTCTGAAAGAAAAAATTGATGTGGATCGTAAACCGTATATTATTCTCGGCGCCTGTAATCCCAGGTTAGCCAATGATGCACTTAATGCGGAACCTGATTTAGGTTTGTTATTACCTTGTAATGTGGTTATTCGTGAAGAAGATGACGGCAGCACTACAGTGGCTATCGTTGATCCTGAGTCTCTGTTTCAGGTGGTTGATAATCCTGCAATGGAAACTCTGGCCAAAGAAGTAAGAGTACGTTTTGAGCGTATTATGGAAGCTGTTAAAAACGCCTGATTAAGTCTGTTTATTCCACCCCTTTCTTATATGCCTTTGCGGGGCAGACAAATTGCTGGAGTCAATGAAATTGACTCCAGCATCTATTAATCTTATTATGTGTTATCCATGACACAACGAATTGCACAAATTAAATCCTGGCTTCAAAATGACTATCAGGCAGATATTCTGAGCTTTGAGTCTGCCTCAAGTGATGCCAGTTTCAGACGTTATTTTCGAGTGAAATTTAATCATTCTCTGTTTGAACAGTCGTCCCGGCAGTCTTTTATTGTAATGGATGCGCCACCTGAAAAAGAGTCTATTATTCCGTTTATTGATATTGACCGGAAAATAGAACAGCTTGGCATTAATGTCCCCCATCTTTATGCTATTAATCGTGATGCCGGCTTTATTCTTATGTCGGATCTGGGTAATACTCCTTATCTAAGTCTGCTCAGTTCAAATTTTTCTGAAGAACGTCCTGAAAAACTCTATTCTGATGCCATGAGTGCTTTGCTGGTGATGCAAAGAGGCATTCATCGGGACAGCTTTGTGGATATGGATACCCAGCTGGCAGATTATACTAGTGATCGTCTCAGGCAGGAGATGCAGTTATTGCCGGACTGGTATGCCAGGGTGCATTGTCAGCAGGAATTAACTATCAGGGATATTGATATTATTGATCAGGCAATGAATCGTCTGATTGATTCGGCACTGGAGCAGCCCCAGGTCTTTGTTCACAGGGATTACCACTCACGTAATTTAATGTACGTTGAGGAACATAATCCCGGTGTTATTGATTTTCAGGATGCGTTAATGGGACCGGTCAGCTATGATCTGGTTTCATTATTAAGAGACAGCTATATTGCCTGGCCGGAAGAGCAGATTTACGACTGGGTAGAACAATATCGGCAGATACTGATCCGTGAAAAGTTATTAGTTAATGAGACTAAAGAGCAGTTTATCCGCTGGTTCGACTGGATGGGCATTCAGAGACAGCTTAAAGTGGCAGGGATTTTTTGCCGTCTGAATTATCGTGATGGTAAAACTAACTACCTTAACGATATCCCGCAAACACTGGACTACCTGTTTAATGTCGCATCACGGTACCCGGAATTTGACGATTTACTGAAACTAATCAGATTCTGGACTGAGCGGGCAAATAATTCTGCTGCCATTAAGTCACCGGGATTAACGTCCGTTATATCATGAAAGCAATGATCCTTGCGGCCGGACGAGGTGAGCGTATGCGTCCTCTTACCGATAATCTGCCCAAACCTTTGCTCAAGGTCGGTGCTAAATCGCTGATCGAATATCATATTGATGCCCTGCAAAAAGCCGGTATCCGGGAACTGGTCATAAATCATGCCTGGCTGGGGTATAAAATTGAAGCTTATCTGGGTAACGGCAGTCAGTTCGGCGTTAATATTCAATACAGCAGAGAACGGCAGGCGCTGGAAACAGCCGGTGGTATTATACAGGCTTTAGATTTATTAGGTCATGACTTTTTTATTGTGGTGAATGGGGATATTTTCACTGATTATGATTATAGCCGGCTCAGTCATTTAAAAACTGACCGGCTGGCACATCTGGTACTGGTGAAAAATCCTGAGCATAATTCAACAGGGGACTTTTATCTTAAGTCAGGGGTAACCGGTGAGGCAGATGTTTATACAGACAATGTTTCTGCTGGTACAATGCAGGCTTATACTTTTAGTGGAATAGGACTCTATCATCCTGATTTTTTTGCAGACAGTAAACCGGGACGACAGGCTTTAGCTCCCCTGCTGCGTGATGCCATGAATCATCAACTGGTTTCCGGGGAACTGTATCAGGGAGCATGGCTGGATATTGGTACACCGCAAAGGCTGGCAGAATTAAATCAACAATATGTTTAGTGAATAGTCACGAATAAAATCATAAGGACTCCTGCCAATGGGCCGGGATATCACCCATAGCCATTTTAAAAAAGTGGATTTTGAGCGCTATCGCAATAAAATGGATGCTGAACTGGCCTGGCTTCAACAGTGGTTTCAGCAGCAGGACAGTCAAAATACTTCCCCAATGCCAAATATCGGTTTTGAAATGGAGCTCTGTCTGGTGGACAGACAGGGTCTGCCTGCCAGTATTAATGAAGCCTTTATCAAACAGCTTAAAGATTCTGCTATTGTTTCACAGGTGACTCAGGAACTGGCTCAGTTTAATATTGAGCTGAACAGTTCCGTGTTCTGTCTGACGGCTGATGCCCTGCAAAAAATGCATCATGAGTTAAGCCGCTTATACCACCTGTGCCAGAATGCGGCACAGATTCTGAATGCGGATCTGCTGATGGTTGGCAGTCTGCCCAGTTTACAGGAACAGCATCTGCAGTTGCAGAATATGTCCCATATGACTCGTTATCAGGCTTTAAATGAGCAGGTTTTACGCAGTCGTAAGGGCAGGGCTATTGAGCTGGATATTCAGGGTAAAGAGAGTCTTAAAAGTGTTCATCAGGATGTTATGCTGGAATCGGTGGCCACTTCATTTCAGTTGCACCTGCAAATGCCTTTTGCACACTCGGTTCGCTACTATAATGCCGCGATTATACTTTCGGCACCGATGGTGGCAGTCAGTGCTAATTCCCCCTTTTTATTTGGTAAAGATCTCTGGTGTGAAACCCGAATCCCGGTTTTTGAGCAGGCGGTGTCTGTAGGCGGTTATGACGGTGCCATGTTTGGCCCTATAAAACGGGTCAGTTTTGGTTCAGGCTATGCTCAACAGTCCTTACTGGAATGTTTTCAGGAAAATATTGAACATTATCCGGTGCTGCTGCCAGAAGTTTTTGACACTGCCACCGAAGATCTGGCACACCTGAGTCTGCATAATGGTACTATCTGGCGCTGGAATCGTCCTCTTATTGCTTATATTGAGAATGCCCAGCAAAGAGAATATCATGTTCGTCTTGAACATCGGGTTATTCCTGCCGGGCCGACAATAGTAGACAGTATTGCCAATGCTGCCCTGTTTTACGGCGCGATTACTGCTCTGGCCAGTCAGTACCAGATCCCGGAGCAGCAATTATCCTTTGTGCAGGCCAAAGAAAACTTTTATCTGGCAGCCAAACAGGGCTTAAAATCCAGGATGAACTGGCTCTCTGAGCAGTCGCTACCGGTTAAAACATTACTACTGGAAATTCTGATCCCAATGGCAAAAAATGGTTTGCAGCAAATGGGTATTAATAGAGAAGATATTGAATATTATCTGAAAATTATTGAACAGAGAGTTGAAAGTGGTCAAAATGGCGCTTTCTGGCAGCGCCACTATGTTGAGACGCACGGCAATGATATGCGTGCCCTGACTCTGGCTTATCTGAATAATCAGCATACAGGCAGACCAGTGCACCAGTGGGAAATTGATTAGGGTGGTAGAAAAATGGCTTTATTAACAGTTTTAGAACAGCTTCCTGACGGGCTGTTAGAACAACCTGCGCATGAATTACATCAATACCTGTCCGGGCCAACTCTAATTCACTTGCCCGGCAGGCGGACTCGTCCGCTGTTTGTTTCAGTATTACTTCATGGTAATGAAACCACGGGCTGGGAAGCTGTCAGGCAGTATTTGCTGGCTCATCAGCAGCAGCTATTACCTCGTTCCCTGTCGTTATTTATCGGTAATATTTCAGCCGCCAGAGAGCATAAGCGGGTGCTGGAAGGCCAGCCGGATTATAACCGGGTCTGGTCTGCTCACTCATCAGAAGAAGGGCTGATGATGACTGAAATTCTGCGCCAGATGCGGGGAAAACAGGTTTTTGCCAGTCTGGACGTCCATAATAATACCGGTAAAAATCCGCACTATGCCTGTATCAACCGAAAAGAACATGATTTTTTTCAACTGGCGCATTTATTCAGTCGAACCGTGGTTTATTTTATTAAACCGGACACCGTACAGTCTATGGCTTTTTCTAAATTATGCCCGGCGGTTACGGTGGAGTGCGGCCAGCCTGAGCAGAAGCATGGGGTTGAACATGCTGTCAATTATATTCAGCGGGTAATGCAGTTAGAACAGTTTGATAATAAAGCGCTGCATCCGGAAGATTTTGAACTTTATCATACCATGGCTATTATAAAAGTACCGGAAACCGCAGGGATAAGTTTTAATGCTCAAAAGCCTGAGGATATAACCTTTGCTGCGGATATTGATAATTTGAATTTTACGGCTCTGGAAGCGGGTACCCGCTTAGCTGATATTCATTCTGAAAACTCAAATCTGCTGGCTATTGATGAACAGGGACAGGATGTAGCAGAACGCTATTTTAGTTATGACAATGGTGAAATCCGTACCCGGATCCCATTAATGCCGTCAATGCTGACCACAAAAGAGGAAATAATAAGACAGGACTGTCTCTGTTATATGATGGAAAAAATTGAAATATAATTGAGAAGTCGTAAGTCGTAAGTCGTAAGTCGTAAGTCGTAAGTCGTAAGTCGTAAGTCGTAAGTCGTAAGTCGTAAGTCGTAAATCGTAAGTTAAAAGCTATGACTAACGACTATTGACTAACGACTATTGACTTTAATTAAGTCTTGGCTTTTTCCATCAGTTCATGGATGCGAGGAGCCAGTATCATTTCCATTGCGAAGCCCATTTTACTGCCCGGAACAACCATATTGTTACGACGGGACATAAAGGAATCCGGGATCATATTCAACAGGTATGGGAAGTCCACACCTTCGGGTTCTTTAAAGCGAATAACAATAAAACTTTCATCCGGGGTAGGAATATCACGGGCAATAAAAGGATTAGAGGTATCAACTGTGGGTACCCGCTGGAAGTTGATGTCAGTACGGGAAAACTGCGGTGTAATATAATGTACATAGTCAGGCATACGGCGCAGGATAGTATCAACAATAGCTTCTGCGGAATAGCCGCGCTGGGAATTGTCACGATGGATCTTCTGAATCCACTCCAGATTAACAATGGGTACTACGCCGACCAGCAGGTCAACGTATTTGGCAATATCATCATCACCGTCTTTGGCACCGCCGTGCAGACCTTCATAAAATAATAAATCGGTACCAGAAGGAATATTTTCCCATTCAGTGAACTGACCGGGTTTTAAGGGTGCATAAGGAGCAGCTTCTTCATCACTGTGCAGATAATAGCGGCGTTTGCACATACCGGTTTCGCCGTATTCCTTAAAGGTTTCTGCCAGAATATCGAAATGGTTGGCTTCAGGACCAAAGTGACTGAAGGTATGGCCTTTTTCATCTACAGCCACTTTCATGGCGGCACGATCATAGCGGTGGTAGCTATCACCTTCAATAATAGCCGGATTGATATTTTCGCGGAAGAAAATGTGTTCAAAGGCATTTTTTACGGTAGTTGTACCGGCACCGGAAGAACCAGTCACTGCAACGACAGGATGTTTACTAGACATAATATATTCCTTGTTTAAGTTGACCTGCAAAAAGCAGCTTAAAGCATGCCATTACAGGCGGCCTGAAGATTAGATTAAAGGAATATTAACCTATTTTGTTAAAATTAACAAAAAAAATAGCCACAATCTGTAAGTGGTGCCGGGGTCAAGTTCCGAATTGTAAAATCGTAAGGTAACAGACTTGGGTGTTGTTGATTCATTCTTTTGACCCCGTTATTCTTTTCAATCAGGATTTTAGTTTCAATATACGGCGCGCACCGTCCAACACGATTATCCCGATCACAAGACCAATAACGAGGTCGGGATAGCGCGATCCTGTTAAAGCTACTAATAATCCGGCAAAAATTACGCCAAGATTGGCGATCACATCATTAGCTGAGAAAATCCAGCTGGCTTTCATATGAGCCCCATTTTCTCTGTTTTTAGCAATCAACACAAGACACAAAGTATTGGCAATCAAGGCTATAAACCCGAAACTCATCATCAGGGTCGAAGCAGGTTCACTCCCAAAGACAAAGCTTCGAAACACTTCACTCAGTGCACCCAAAGCTAGAATAACCTGTAGCCAGCCGGACAAATGCGCGGCCCGCAGTTTCATACGAACACTACGCCCAACAGCATAAAGCGCCATACCATAAACGGTAGCGTCTGCAAACATGTCCAGAGAGTCAGCAATCAATCCGGTTGACTGTGCATACCAGCCAACGGATATTTCGACAAAAAACATGATGGCATTAATGCCTAATAGCCACTTGAGGATACTGCCTTCCTTTTTATCCGCTTGTTGCACCCGTGCCAGAACCTGTGATAGATGATCGCCATTAATCTGACGGGTGTCATTTAAAGTTGCTCCCAGTCCAAGTGATTCCAGGCATTTCTTAATTTCCTCAATATTATCATTATGAAATACGTTGACCTTACGGTTCGGAGTGTCAAACTCAAGAGCAACTCCCGGTTTGATATGATCCAGCGCCATGCGGATCATGCGCTCTTCGGAAGGGCAATCCATCCTGGGAACAATAAATTCACTAAGGTAACCCACCTCCATGTGTTCATCTTGGGTTGAACTCATGGAAAGCGTAGTTTCAGAATTATTTGTGCATTGCCCGCTACAGTGATTTGTCATGATAAAAAACCTTTGCTTTGTCAATAAGGCTTAGTTTAAACTCTATAGCAACTATAGAGTCAATCGTTTTAAGGAGAAAATCATGAAAATTGGTGAATTAGCAAAATTGTCAGGTTGTTCTGTGCAGGCGATCCGGCTTTACGAAAAAAAACATTTGCTCGAGCCGGCGCAACGTAGTGAGGGTAATTTTCGTCTGTATGACTCATCCGTAGTTGAGCAGCTCATGTTTATCAAACGTTGTCGGAGTATTAACCTTGCATTGTCCGAGATAGCCTGTCTTATTGAATTTAAGCGTGCTCCTGATACCCGATGTGATGATATCTATAAAATGATCGACTGCCATACGGATCAAGTGGAACAACGTATTCATGAGTTGGAAAATCTGCGCCGGGACCTGGAATCACTGCGTGCCAGCTGTTCAAGTAACCGAACGATTCAGCAATGTGGTATTTTGCAGAACCTGACATCTAAGGATTGAGCATCCGGATGTTTCTTTTGCTAATAGCTCTTTTCCACAGGACTGCGTGGGAATGCTTCGAGTATTATATTTTATTATTACTTACAATTGTTCTCTGGCAATGGCGCGATAGCCTATATCAGTACGGTAGAAAGCGTCTTTAAAATGGATTTTTTTAATCTTTTTATAAACTTGCTGCTGAGCCTCAGTGACACTATCCGCCAGGCTGACCATACATAAAACCCGACCGCCGCTGGTGACTACCTGGCCATCTTTTATGGTGGTGCCGGCATGAAAAACCTTATTGTCAGCATCATCGACTTCATCCAGCCCTTCAATAGGCAGGCCTTTAGCATAATCATCCGGATATCCACCGGCAGCCATCACCACCCCAACGGCTGCCCGACTGTCCCATTGAGCCGTTATGCTGTCAAGCTTCTGATCAATGGCGGCCTGACATAATTCCACCAGGTCAGATTGTAAACGCATCATAATAGGCTGGGTTTCGGGATCGCCAAAACGGCAATTGTATTCCAGTACCTTCATTTCACCGTTTGCAGTGATCATTAATCCGGCATATAAAAAACCAGTATAATCATGTCCTTCTGCCGCCATGCCTTCAATAGTGGGAATAATAACGCTGTGCATGACTTTTTCAGCAATTTCACCGGTCACAACCGGAGCAGGCGAATAAGCACCCATACCGCCGGTATTAGGGCCGAGGTCGCCATTATCACGCGCTTTATGATCCTGTGAAGTGGCCAGAGGCAGGATGTTTTTGCCATCGGCCATAACAATATAGCTGGCTTCTTCACCGCTCAGAAATTCTTCAATAACCACCCGATGTCCGGCATCACCAAAACGATTGCCGGCCAGCATATCTTCCACAGCAGCAATGGCTTCAGCTTCAGTTTGCGCCACTATAACCCCTTTACCTGCTGCCAGACCATCGGCCTTAACTACAATCGGGGCACCCTGTTCACGAATATAGGCGATGGCAGGCTCAATTTCAGTAAAATTCTGATAAGCGGCAGTAGGGATATTATGCCGGGCCAGAAAATCTTTGGTAAAGGCTTTGGAGCCTTCCAGTTGCGCAGCACCCTGAGACGGCCCGAAAATAGCCAGCCCCTGTTCCATAAAGGCATCCACCACACCAGCCACCAGTGGCGCTTCCGGGCCGACTATGGTCAGTGCAATGTCATTTTGCTTAACAAAAGCAATTAATTCAGCAATATCAGTAACACCAATATTAATATTAGTCAGTTTGGGTTCACGCTGAGTGCCGGCATTACCGGGGGCCACAAAAACGCCTTCAACTCGAGCAGACTGAGCTGCCTTCCACGCCAGAGCATGCTCCCGACCACCATTACCAATCACTAAAATTTTCATGTAATAAAACCTGTATCTGGGGAAATTAATGAGGGGATTTTAGCATAAATAAAGACAGCGTTCAGCGCTGAACGCTGCTCTTCTACGTCGCTACATCCTCAAATCCCATATCTGCGGATTGTTTGAGTTTCTGGCGGGTATTGTAAATCAGCTCCTTGACATCAGAAACCGGGTTGTTTTTGTCTATGGAGCTCATGGACATGGCGCATTGCAGGCTGAGAAATCCATGAGCGGTTTTATAGGAACGGTGATTAACGTCATGTAAAATACGTTTGAAGTTTCGGCAGCTGGCATCTTCCATCTCGGGGTAGTACATGGCAATTAAAAATTCCCCGGGATTAATGTAGCCAACCAGATCAATTGGGCGTACCTGACGGCAGATACGCCGGGATATACTGCTTAACAACTGTTCCTGTACTTTTTTATTATGCTCAGTTACAAGGTCTTTAAAATGAATAATTTTCAATATGGCACAGCAGGTGGTGCCATCCCGTGACAGGGTTTGTCTTAATAAGGCATCCAGTCGTTTCTGGGTATCAGGCATACGCCCCAGACCGGTTACTCTGTCAATGGTGCATTTGAGATAGAAATTTTTACGCAGGCTGTAGGCGGTGTCCAGTAAATCATTTTGCATACTGGCCACTCGCCCGGCCGAATAAACCCGGGCTGCCAGTTCAATCTGATTGGGCGGTTTAACAATATAGTCATCCACGCCTTCATCAAAGGCCCGGCGAATAGACGCAATATCATCTTTTGCGGTCAGCAGTACAATACCGGTGTAATGATTACGTTCTTCATCCAGCTGGCGGATTTTCTGAGCCAGTTCCAGACCGTCCATTTCGGGCATAAGCCAGTCAGCCAGAACCACATCAAAAGCGGAGTTTTTAATTCGAGTCAAGGCATCAGGGGCATTATTAACCACTTTAATAGAGGTATAGCCTTCCTTGATAAGTGCCCGACGAATAAATTCACAACTGAATTTCATATCGTCAACCACCAGAATTGAGAGTTCGTCCCGTATCATTATGTTGTCCAGTCGGTCTGTATTATATTTATTATTGTTATTTATTAACATCTATTTTAGCAGATATAGTGTTTTGTTCAATGAATGTTTAATTCAGTGGCTAATTAGTGTGCATCCGTTTATTGATGCACACTTGCGGTACAGGGACGTGCCGCTAAATTGCCAGGAAGGCAATTTACGGATGGACACTAATTAAAGAGCTATAAATTCGGTGTTTTAACTACCAAATTTACAAAATACGACTAAACTTTTTAGTAAACCGCTTTTATCAGTAATATCAGCAGGCTATGTGCATTATTTCATGAAGATTAGTTTCAGAACCATGTTAATAACAAAATTGTTTAAATTATTTTTCGGGGTGTGTTTTTTTGCGGTACTTCTGAGCAGTGTTAGCTCTCAGGCTGCGCTTATTGCTGAAAAAACTCCGGCCATGTAATGCGCTTAATAATGGGTAATATCCGTGCAATGGAAATTCAGTCGTATAAAAAAAACGCAGCGGGGAGATAGTTTAATGGCAATTTCCCGTAACTGGTCACTGCCAGGAAAATTTGCCTTAATGGCTTTTATTATTGCCGGTATTGGTATTCTGGGAACGGCCTTATTCAGTTATCAGGATGCCGCCAGTCTCTTGCGCCAGCAAAGTGTAGAGCGGATCAGTGGTGAATTACACCGTTTAACCATCGGTTTAAAAGAGAGTGTCGAACGGATGCGCTTTGATGCCCGGCGAATTGCCCGTTCAGATGCCGTAGCGGGCTATAATCGGGCGGTACTTGGCGGCGGTTATGATGATGAGTTCAAGATGGCTCAATCGCTATGGAAAAAACGTATCCAGCTGGAACTGAGCAGTTTACTGGAGCAAAGGCCGGAATATCTGCAGATCCGTTTTATCGGTATTGCAGATGATGGTATGGAAATAGTTCGGGTAGAAAGAAATAATACTGAAATTTTTAATGTGCCTGAAAATAAATTGCAGCGTAAGGGGCAGTATGACTATGTCAGAAAAACTAAAAAGCTACTACAGAATGAGCAGTTTGTTTCAGAGGTTGAATTAAATCGTGAGTTTGGCCGGATTGTGTTTCCGCTGCAGCCTGTGGTTCGAGCCGCAGCCCCGGTTTATGCATCGGATGGTAAGGTTTTCGGCGTAGTGGTTATTAATGTAGATTTTGACAAAATTACCAGCCCTTTTTTACGGTCTCCAAAAAATGTTGCTTATATTATTACCGATAATAAAGGGGATTATTTATTTCACAGGGATAAAGGCCGTTGCTTTACCCGAGCACTGGGTGGCGATGCTGGTTTAAAAAAGGATTACCCTGACTTTGATTTATTGAAAAAAACTGATCAGGAGGTAGACTATCGAGCTATAAATTTACCTGATATTTCAGCGACTTTAATTGTTCGTTATTTATATTATGATCCACTGGACCCATCTAAATATCTGCTGGTGGGTGCCTTAACTTCTCATACTGTTATTGATCAGCAGGCACGAGGATTTGGTCAGCGGCTTATGACAGGCGTTATTCTGGTTGTTATTATTCTAAGTATTGCCATGGCTGTTCTGGCAGCGTATTTATTACGCCCGATTCAGTCTTTAACCGATGCAGCCAATCGAATTGCCAGCGGTGATGATGATACGGCGATTCCTGTTATAAATCGGGCAGATGAACTGGGATTGCTGGCAAAATCATTTAACACCATGCTGGCGCATTTAAATCAGTCTCGTCATGATTTACGAGAGCTGGCAGATAGTCTGGAAGAACAGGTTAAAGAGCGCACCCTGGATCTGCAGGCGGCTCTGGAGAAAGCAGAGGTCAGTGCTAAAATAAAAAGTGAATTCCTGGCTACCATGAGTCATGAAATCAGAACGCCTATGAACGGGGTGCTTGGTATGCTGGATTTACTGGCCGCATCCAGGCTCAATAAGGAGCAGCAGCATCGCTTGAAACTGGCTCGCAATAGTGCCAACGCATTGTTAAATCTTATTAATGATATTCTGGATTTTTCCAAGGTCGAGGCGGGTAAACTGGAACTGGAAATTATCGACTTTGACTTACGCGCTATGCTGGGTGACTTTGCTGAAGCTATGGCTGTTCAGGCTCAGAAAAAAGGTCTGGAAGTGATTCTGGATATTAAAAACATAGAAGAATCCATGGTTAAGGGTGATCCAGGACGGATTAGACAATTACTGACTAATCTGGTTGGCAATTCAATCAAATTTACCGAGCAGGGTAATATTGTTATTTTTGTTGAGCTGATTCAGGATGTTTTACAAAAGGATCAAGTTCAAATGCGTTGTAAAATATCTGATACCGGTATTGGTATACCTGCCGATAAAATTGAGTTTTTATTTGATTCATTCAGTCAGGTTGATTCTTCAACAACCCGTAAATATGGTGGCACCGGACTGGGGCTGGCCATTGTTAAAAAGATCTGCACACTGATGGGTGGTGATATTAAAGTCAGCAGTGAAGAAGGCAAGGGCAGTTGTTTTGAATTTGATCTTTATTTACAGCGTAGTAAAACTTCACAAATTGTGATGCCGAAATTTGATGTGAAAACACTAAATCTTCTGGTGGTTGATGATAATGCTGTTAATCGGGAGGTCTTATGTTCTCAACTGGAACACTGGGGGATATCAGCAGTAGCAGCCGAGAATGCTGAAACCGCCCTGAACATCTGTGAGCAACGCATTAAGGCTGACATACCTTTTTTTGATATTGCTCTGCTGGATATGCAAATGCCGGTTATGGATGGCGCAGAACTGGGCAGGAAACTGAAAGCGAATCGGCGTTTTAAAGCCATGAAACTGGTCATGATGACATCTATGAATAACCGGGGAGATGCGCGTTTCTTTGCTGATATGGGCTTCAGTGCTTATTTCCCTAAACCTGCAACAACGCAGGATCTGTTTGGTGCCCTGGCTGTTACTGGTGATGCTGGCAACGCACTGGAACAGGCCGAACCACTGATAACCCATCATTATCTTCAGGGTATTCATATGGCAGAGTCGCAGCAGAAAAGTGATGACAATAGCGATGTTGAAACAGATGTTGAAACAGCTGAAGAAGCAGAGTCGTATTCATGGCCGGAGCAAACCCGTATTCTACTGGTAGAAGATAATAAGGTTAATCAGCTGGTTGCCAAAGGTATTTTAAAAAATCTCGGTCTGTCGGTTGAAATTGCCAATAATGGTCAGGAAGCACTGGATCTTTTAAATGAATCCGGTGTAGAAACCCCCTATACCTTAGTACTTATGGATTGCCAGATGCCGGTACTGGATGGTTATGAAGCCAGTAGTAAAATTCGTTCGGGTGGGGCGGGTGACCGTTACCTGTTATTGCCCGTTATAGCCATGACAGCCAATTCAATGGCAGGAGATCGGGAAAAATGTCTGTTAGCCGGAATGAGTGACTATCTGAGTAAGCCTGTTGATTCTGAACGCCTGTTAGATATGTTATGCAAATGGATACCAGGGGTAGCTGTTATTAAAGTGATGTCTGAAACACCGCATCAACAGGTTGAAGCGGTGCCGGCGAATACCGATGTTAGTAATAGTTCACAGCACAATAAAACGATTCATGACTGGGATAAAGACGCTGCATTAAAACGCTTTAAAGGTGAATCCAGGTGCTTATTACCCTTAATCGAACTGTTTCTGGAAGATATGCCGCAACGTATGGAAGAACTGCAGCAGGCAATTAAGGCGCGTAAAATGGATCAGGCTCGAATTGCAGCGCATACTATTAAAGGGGTGGCAGCTAATTTAAGTGGACTTAAATTACAGGCTCATGCGGCACAAATAGAGGTCAGTGCAAAACAGGAAAACGGGTCTGCACTGGAGCAGCAATTACCGGGGTTACTCAAATGCTACCAGTTCCTGGTAGCCCAACTGCAACAATATCAACAGTTACATACACCGGTTCAGGAAATGATTCGACCTGTACCCGATAATGACACTTTAGAGCAACTTTTACAGCCAGTACTGGAAAAATTGCAGCATGGTGAGTATATTGACAATAGTGAGCTTGAAAGCCTGCAATTAAAATTACCCAATAAAAACAGTCAGGAATTATTAAATCAGCTGCTCAGTGAAATCGCTCATTTTGATACTCAGGGGGCATTAAAGACCATGAATAAATTTTTAAATCATCTTTCCACAATGGGCGATTCAACTCAAAATTCCCCCGGAGGTAATGTCTGAATGGCAGATAAACCGGTTGTCCTTATTGTTGATGATGTACCTGCCAATATTCAGTCTCTGGCAGAAATTCTTAAGGATAAATACCGTATAAAAGTTGCGACAGATGGTTTTCGCTCTCTGGAACTGGCTGTCACAGAGCCATTGCCTGATCTGATCCTGCTGGATATTGAGATGCCGGGTATGAATGGTTATGAAGTCTGTGAAAAATTAAAGCAGGAACCTGCAACAAAAAATATTCCGGTTATTTTTGTAACCGCTAATGATCAGGAAGAAGATGAAGAACACGGCTTACAGATGGGGGCTGTTGATTATATTACCAAACCTATCCGGTCGTTAATTGTTGCTGCCCGGGTCAATACCCATATTACCTTAAAAAAACAGCGGGATCTGTTAACGGCTATGGCAACCCATGATCAACTGACGGGACTTTTTAATCGTCATTATCTAATGGAAAGTTCTGTTAAATGCATTTCTCATGCCATACGACATAAACACGATATTAGTTTGATGATTATGGATATTGATCATTTTAAGATCGTTAATGATGATTATGGTCATCCTTTTGGTGATCGGGTTTTGCAGAAAATTGCAAATGTTCTTATAAGTGAATGCCGGCGGGAAGATGTGGTGACCCGTTTTGGCGGTGAAGAGTTTGTAATTTTATTTGATTTCTGTAATTTGAAAGATGCTGCCAATAAATCAGAAACAATACGCTCTATGATTGAGGCACTGCAACCTGAAGGGCATCTGATCACATCCAGCTTTGGCGTTACCCAGCTTAGCTTTAAAGATGATTCTCTGGATAGTATGATTAAGCGAGCCGACCAGGCTTTGTATATGGCTAAAGAGTCCGGTAGAAACCGTGTTGTCACAGCATAATATCTCCCCAAACAATATCTCAAACCACTTTAAAACTGGATAAAGCGGGTCATGCTACTCAGGAACTCGGGGGGGCTGGAGGTGATTGTGGAAAAATAACGGGCTTCAGAGCCTTCCATATATGCTCCAAAATCAGGGCCTGTGCCCCTTCATTAGGGTGCAGTCTGTCCGCCTGCATCAATTCCGGGTGGTTTGCAATATCATTTAACATAAACGGCAGCAGGGCAATATCTGCTTCCTTTGCCAGTTGTCCATAAAGGGCGGTAAATTTTTCAGTATATTTTTTGCCGTAATTGGGCGGAATACGAATACTCATTAATAATACCTGTGCTCCCTGCTGTTGTCCCAGAGTAATGAGTTGTTTTAAATTGCTTTTAATTAAACTCAGTGGCAGACCACGCAGGCCGTCATTGGCACCCAGTTCAATTAATAGATATTCGGGCTGATGCTGAGACAGCGCATCAGGCAGACGATTAAGTCCATTGGCCGTGGTATCGCCGCTGATGCTGGCATTAATAATTTTGAGCCTGATATTTTTGCGCTTAAAACGCCGTTGTAATAAGCTGACCCAGCTTTTATCCTGAGCTACCCCATAAGCAGCACTTAAACTGTCACCTAGAATCAGTAATTGCCTGTCGGGTTCAGATAAGCTCTCAGCAGCCGTCGGTTTTAAAAAAATAGCCATTATTATTAAACTTGTCAGTTGCAGCAGGGTCAGATAGAAAGACGGTTTTTTTAACACATGCATATAATCGAGGTCAGTCTTGTTAATTGTTGATAGCTTAACAAAAAAAGTCACCACGCCCAATGGTGAACTGGTTATTTTAAATGAAATTGATATGCAGGTTGAAAATAGCCAGACAGTGGCGATAACCGGTGCCTCTGGTTCAGGAAAGTCAACCCTGCTGGCTATTATTGCCGGGCTGGACTCTGCTACCTCCGGTCGGGTTGAAATTGATGGTCAGCGAGTGGATCAATTAAATGAAGAACAGCGGGCAAAACTCAGACAGGATAAAATCGGTTTTATATTTCAGTCGTTTCATTTAATCCCGGCCTTAAATGCCCTGGATAATGTCATGCTGCCGCTGGAGCTTAAAGGGCAGTCCGATGCCCGTGAGCAGGCTATGCACCTGCTCGATAGAGTGGGCCTGTCAGAACGTTATGTACATCGTCCGCAGCAGCTGTCGGGTGGAGAACAGCAGCGGGTGGCTATTGCCCGGGCATTTGCCGGTGAGCCGGAAATACTGTTTGCCGATGAGCCGACAGGTAATCTGGATCAGGACAGCGGCGATAATATTATCAACATATTGTTTGAACTGAATCGTGAACTGGGCACCACTCTGATCCTGGTCACTCATGATCAAAGCCTGGCCAGTGCCTGCCAGAGACAGTATAAACTGGATCATGGCCGGATATCAGAACAGGTCAGCTAAATGAAGCAGAATCTAATGCTTGCCCTTAAGTTTCTCTGGCGTGAACTGGTCAGCGGGGAACTTAGACTGCTGATGCTGTCACTGATTATCGCCACAGCCAGTCTGAGCAGTATTGGCTTTTTGATAAATAAAATCAATGACTCAATGACGGATCATGCCAGTCAGCTTAATGGCGCTCAATTAACAATAAAATCACCTCATGCGATTAAAGCACAATGGCTAAACAAAGCCCGTGAACTGCAGCTGAAACAGGCGCAAATGCGAGTTTTTCCCAGTATGCTGGTGGTGGGAGAACAGTTTAAACTGGCGCAGATCAAGGCGGTATCAGATAACTTTCCCCTGCAGGGTCAGCTGATGGTGAAACGATTCCGGCTAACAGAAGTCGGACTAAGTGCAGCGCAGGCAGAAAAAGCACCGCCACCGGGCAGTATATGGCTGGATAAACGGCTGGTGGATTATTTTCAGCTCAATAAAATACTGCAAAAGCAGGAACCGGTGGAGGTGGGTAAAGCGGAATTTCAGGTCGGCGGGATCCTTGAACGGGTACCGGGACAGTCCAGCTCCCTGCTGAGAATTGCACCGACGGCGTTAATCAACCTTGAGGATCTGGATAAAACAGCCACCGTTCAAGTTGGCAGTCGGATTGACTATATATATTTTTTTTCCGGCAGCAAAAAGGCTCTGAGCCGGTTCAGACAATGGCTTAAACCACAATTGCAGGACAGTCAGACCCTGATTGCCGGTATTGAGGATGTCAAAGCGCTTAATGTCAGCCTGAAAAAAGCCGGTGAGTATTTATCACTGGCGGCCATTTTAACGGTATTTCTGTCAGCCATTGCCATAGTCATTAACACACTTCGATATGGTCGAAGCCATTATAAAAATCAGGCTATCATGCTCTGTCTGGGGTGTCGGGAAAATCAGCTGTTAGCTATTGAGATGATTAAACTGCTGTTAACCGGGATTTTCAGTGCCCTGCTGGGAATCTTATCGGGTTTTCTGGTGTATGCCGGTATCGTTATGTTAATTAATGATCTGATGACCGACTC